>CABSBF010000076.1 GCA_902475855.1 uncultured Eubacteriales bacterium | reverse complement strand
GGTTGCTTGAATAATTTCTATTTGAAATATTGTCTAACTTTTTGGGGGCACTTCAAATTTAGATTTTGCAATTTTGCAGACAGCTTGCAAAAAAGTCCAAAAGGACTTTTTGACAAGCTGTCTGCCCGAAGAACGATCGTTCTTTGGGCAGTTTTTTAATTCAGTTCCTTACCGCCCAGCCAGACGGCCTTTCGGTTCAGATTTTCGTCGCAGACGACGAAATCGGCGCATTTGCCGTCGCGGATGGAACCGACCGTATCCAGACAGCCGATCTGGCGTGCCGGATTCCATGTCGCTGCGCGGACGGCGGTTTCCTTTGCAATACCGAAGGAAACGGCGCGGAGCATACAGTCGTAGAGGTTCGTGGCAGAACCTGCAATGGTGCCGTCGGCCAGCCGCGCGACGCCGCCTTTGAGAAACACGGCCTGCCCGCCCAGCTCATATTCGCCGTCGGGCATACCGCAGCAGCGCAGGGCGTCGGAGATGATGACCATGCGCTCCGGCCCGAACAGACGGAAGGCCAGCCGCACGGCGGAGGGATGGATGTGCTGGCCGTCGGTGATCAGCTCAGCCGTGACCTGCTCTGCCTCGGCCGCCGCGCCGATCACGCCGGGCTTGCGGTGGTGCAGGGCGGGCATGGCGTTGAACAGGTGAGTCAGGTGGGTGACGCCCGCCTCGACTGCGGCGTGCGCCGCGTCATAATCTGCGTCAGTGTGCGCGATGGAAACGGTGCAAAGCTCTCTGGCCTGGCGGACAAATTCACAGGCGCCGGGCAGCTCCGGCGCGACATCGACGATGCGCACGAGGCCGCCGCAGCCCTCATAGAGCTTGCGGAAGGCGGCAAAGTCCGGCTCGCGCAGGTAGGCGCCGTTCTGAGCGCCCTTTTTCCTCTCGGAGAAGAACGGCCCCTCCATCTGGATGCCGCGCAGGACGGCCTTTCCCTCCGGGGCTTCATCGGCCAGACGGCGCGCCGTGGCAAATGCCTTCTCCAGCACATCGTAGGGCAGCGTCATGGACGCAGGCGCGAAGGAGGTCACGCCGTTTCTGGCCAGATATCCGGCCATTTTCAAAAGGCCGTCATAGTCGCCGTCGGAGAAGTCCGCACCGGAATTGCCGTGATTGTGTACGTCGATCAGGCCGGGGATGACATAGGCGCCGTGCAGATCGGCGGCATCTGCCTGCGGCTCGCACAGAACGTTGGAAAACTTCCCGTTTTCCACGGAAAATGCGCCGGGAACGAAACGGAATTCTTCCGTGTAGATCATTGCATTTTTGAAATTCATAGCTTTCCTCCGTGATAAAAAACGGATCCGCAGGGCTGGGCAAAGCCCCGCGGATCGGGTCATACTACTTTCTGCACTCCGGCAGGCTGGCGGCGGCAACAGACTGGCCGACGCGGCGGGTCTTTTCGTCCGGAAGCATGACGCGTACCTTGGCGGCCAGCTCCGGAGCTTCCTCCTGCATGACGTGCAGGCAGGTGTCAAGAATGACGCTTCCGCCCTCGCCGGACATGACGCGGCCGAGGACGATCATGTGATGTACATCATAGAAGCGGCAGTAGAGCTTCATGGTGTGCGCAAGGTATACGCCGATGGACTCGTAGATCTCCCTTGCGCGGGGGTCGCCCTGCGCCATCAGTTCCTGTACGGCCTTGAGCTTCTCCGCCGGGGTCAGGCTCTCGTCCAGCTCGATGCCCGCGCGGGGCGCCAGCTTGATGACGGCGTCCTGAGAGAAATACTTGCAGCCGACGCCGACGTCCGTGGACCACTCATCGACCAGTGCACCTTCAAAGAGATCGACCGGCGCGAAGGCAAGCTCGTTGAGCCAGCCGAGGACATTGCCGTCCGCATCCACATAGCCGACCGCCTCGCTCGTACCCATGGCGATGCCCATGACGGAGCCGCACTCCAGACCCATGGCGCCGGCCAGCGCGGTCACGTCGCCGTCGTTGGCTACTACGATGGGCACATCGCCCAGCTCGCGCGCCGCACGGTCGTAGATGGTCTTGACCAGATCGCGCTTTTCGCGCGGAACCTTGATAAAGAGGGAAGAAACCATCGGGCTGTTGCCGATGAAAACGCCTGCGGAGGACACGCCAATGCCGTCCACGCGCGGCATTTTGGACGCCGCCGTGCGGAAGGCGGAGACAATGCCGTCAAAATGATACTGCGGATCGGATTCCTTCTTGGGGTGCCAGACGACCTCCTCGGAATAGACGGTCTTACCGTCGATGACGGCAGAAACCTTGCGGTCCGAGCCGCCTGCATCGAAGCCGATGCGGCAGCCTTCCATGTGGCCGCCGATGGAAACGGAGGATTCGTTCTCCTTCGGGCATTCCTCCGGCTTGCAGTCGATGACCTCGAAGGGAACCTCATACACGTCCTGCATGAACTGCACGTCGAACTTGCGCTCACCCTCGAGCGTATAGGCCTTTTGCAGCCGCTGCGCCAGAGCGCTGTCGCCGCCGATCCAGATGCGGAAGCCGCCGATGGACCACAGCAGGAACTTGACATAGCGCTCGACAAAGCGGTAATCGGCCTCCGCCAGCTCCGGCGTGCCGTGGATCTTTGTATGGCGGACGGCGATCTGGCCGCGGTCGCGCTCCAGCGCGATGGTCAGGGGCTTTTCAGCGCCCTTTTCATAGGCGTCGAGCCAGACGCCGAAGGGGATAAAGTCCGGATCCAGCGCCGGAAGATGTTTGACCGAATAGTCGATTCCCAGATAATTCATGGTATTCCTCCGTTATTTTTGAGCGGTTTCTTCCGCAATGATTTTCTGCATTTCATCCCACTTTTTCTCCATATCCGCCACGAGCTTCATCTGCGCACGGGCGCGGACGAGGTTGTGCTCGGGGTAGGCAATCTTGAAATAGCGGTCGCCGTCGAGATAGTCGGCGAGGAAGCGGGTGGCCAGCTCCAGCGTCATGATCTTTGCACCGAAGGGCAGCAGCTCGCGCTCCTTGGCCGTCAGGCTCGGACAGGCGGCAAGATAGCCGGAGGTGTACACCCGGAACAGATGCAGGTTGAGCTCCATCTTTTCCAGATTCTTTTCATCCTCCGGAGCGGTTGCCGCGCCGAAGCGGATGGAGTCGCCGTAGTCGTAGAGCGAGGAGCCGGGCATGACGGTGTCCAGATCCAGCACGCACAGCGCCTCGTGTGTCTTGCAGTCGAGCAGGACATTGTTGAGCTTGGTGTCGTTGTGCGTCACGCGCAGGGGAAGTTCGCCGTCATCGAGCAGACGGCAAATCGTGCCGCCCTCGGTTTCGCGGGCCAGCAGGAAGGCGATGTCCTCCTGCACACCGGCGGCGCGCCCGGCGCGGTCGGCCTGGACGGCCTCGCGGAACAGGCGGTAGCGGTTGACGGTGTTGTGGAACAGGGGAATGGTTTCATGCAGCGTTTCTGCGGGGAAATCGCGCAGCATCTCCTGAAAGCGGCCGAAGGCAATGGCGCTTTCGTAAAAATCCTTGTCGGATTCCGGCAGATCCAGGCAGATACCATCGGCGAATTCGTAGCAGCGCCAGTATTCGCCCGCCGTATCCACAAAATAATAGGAACCGGAATCGGAAAGAACAAAGTGCAGGATCTCGCTGGGGTCGCTGACGCGGGTGCGGAGATATTCCGTCACCGCGCCGACGTTTTCCATGACCGCCTTGGGGTCGGTGAATACATACTGGTTGATGCGCTGTAGAATATAAGCGTCTCCGCTGTCGGTCTGAACCCGGAAGGTCATGTTGATGTGACCACTGCCGTATTCGGAGCAGCTTACGGGCGTTCCTTTGATCTGAAAATGTCGGATTGCCGATTTTGCACAGTTGGTCAAAACGGAATCATCCTCTCTATGGTTTTTCTTAGTCTATGCGCTGGGCAGCAGCCCGGTGTGGATTGTTTGTAATTATACACACAATTTATCAAAAAAGCAAGTAAATATTCCTTTTTCGCTGATTCTCGCGCGTCAGGCAGATAAATTCTGTGTTTTGCGCAGCTCGGCGTACAGGCCGCCGCGTGCCATCAGCTCCTCGTGCGTGCCCTGCTCGACGATTCTGCCGCCGCTGACGACCAGAATTCGCGAGGCGCTGCGGATGGTGGACAGCCGGTGCGCGATGATGAGCGTTGTGCGGCCGACGGCCAGCGCGTCCAGTGCGGACTGGATTTTCGACTCCGTCACGCTGTCCAGTGCGCTGGTGGCCTCATCCAGAATCAGGATGGGAGGATTCTTGAGGAAAATACGCGCGATGCTCACGCGCTGCTTCTGCCCGCCCGAGAGAAGTGTGCCGCGCTCGCCGACATAGGTGTCGAAGCCGTCCGGCATCTGCATGATGTCGTCGTAGATCTCCGCGCGCTTGGCCGCCTCTATGACTTCCTCCATCGTCGCGTCGGGCTTGCCGTAGCGAATGTTGTTTCCGATGGTATCGGCAAAGAGGAACACGTCCTGCTGCACGACGCCGATGGCGTGATGCAGGGATTCCTGCGTGACGGCGCGCACATCGAGGCCGTCGATGCGGATGTCGCCGCCTGTCACATCGTAAAAGCGGGGAATGAGGCGGCAGAGCGTGCTCTTGCCGCCGCCGGAGGGGCCGACGATGGCGACCGTCTCACCGGGCGCGACGTGCAGACTGACGTCATTCAGGACATCCAGCTCGCCGTCGTAGGCGAAGTCCACGTGCTCGGCGTCGATCGCGCCGCGGACGTTTTTCAGCTCTGCCGCATCCGGCGCGTCCTGAAGGGAGGGCTCGGTGCGCATCAGCTCGGCAAAGCGGTTCAGGCCGGCAAAGCCGTTGGCGAACATCTCCGCAAAGTTGACCAGCTTGCGCACGGGATTGGTAAAGGTGCTGATATACAGCGTGAAGGTGAACAGATCCACCAGCTCCATGCGGTCCTGCATGATAAGCGCGCCGCCCACCGCGACGACCGCCACGGAGAGAATGGACATGAAGAACTCCAGAGAGCCGTTGAAGATGCCCATTTCCTTGTGGAATTCCCGTTTGGAGACCTTGAAGCGGTCGTTTGCACGGTCGAACTTCTCCAGCTCGACCTCCTCATTGGCAAAGGCTTTGGCCGTGCGGATGCCGGAGAGGGAGGATTCGATCTCGGCGTTGATGGCTGCGGTGCGCGCCTTGACATTTTTCGACACGGCGCTCATTTTCCGCCGCCGCAGAATGAGTACCAAAAGCAGAATGGGCAGGATAATCACGATGACCAGCGCCAGCCGCCACTCAATCGTGAACATCACGACCAGAGAACCGAAAATGGTCAGAATGGAGATGATCAGATCCTCCGGGCCGTGGTGCGCCAGCTCCGTGATCTCAAACAGGTCGCTCGTCAGGCGGCTCATGAGCTGGCCGGTGCGGTTGCGGTCGTAGTAGTCATAGCCGAGGGTCTGCATATGCCGGAACAGGTCGCGGCGGATGTCCGCCTCGACGCGGATGCCAAAGGTGTGGCCCCAGTAGCCGATGATGAAGTAGAGGAAGCCCCGGATGAGGTAGGCCACGCCCAGAATGCCCATGACAAGGAAAAAAGTGCGGAAGGCGCCCGCCGGGAGCATCTGGTTGATCGCCCGCCGCGACAGCAGCGGGAAGGTCAGATCGACCGCGGAGGCGACGGCGGCACAGAGGATATCCAGCGTGAACAGCCCCATGTGCGGCCGGAAGTAGGAGAGAAAAATGCGGAGAAGGCTATGCTTTTGGTAGTATTGTGTGTTTTTCATGAGTTGATTCCTTCTGCACGATGTTTTGGATCCAGATTCCCTTTTTAATGAAAATCAGTCCGACAACGCACTTGCCGATGTCCGCGAGCTGACAGAAAAGGTACAGCGGAATGATGGGCAGCTCCGTGAAGTTGGCCAGTGCAAAGGCCAGGGGAGAGGTGAAAACGCACACGTAGAAGCTGTCGAAGAAGAAAGTGATCAGGGTCTTGCCGCCGGAACGCAGGGTAAAGTAGCAGGCGTTTGCCAGGGCGTTGATCGGCATACACAGCGCGCAGATGATGATGAAAGCCGTTGCAAGATCGCGCACATGGTCGGTCGTATTGTAGATCTGCGGGAACAGCGGTGCGACCAGCGCCATAATTCCGCCGATCAGCACGCAGATCGCCACGGAAAAGACGATGAGTTTGCGGTCGGTGTCCACGGCTTCGTCCATCTTGTCCGCGCCGAGAAGCTGGCCGACGATGATGCCGACGGCGTTGCCCATGGCGAGGAAGGCGACATTGAAGACATTGGCGATGGTAGAGGCGATGTTGCAGGCGGTGACAACGTCATAACCGCGCAGGGAGTAGCACTGCGACAGCAGCGCCATGCCCGTGGCCCAGAGCGCCTCATTGAGCATGAGCGGCAGCGTTTTTCTGCCGATCTGGAGCACCAGGTGCTTCGGGATGTACAGCGTGCGGTACACGCCGCGGAAGAAGGAGCAGCGGCGCTTGCCAAAGTGGGAAAAGATGATCACGACGGCAGCCTCGACAAAACGAGACAGCACGGTCGCGATGGCGGCGCCCGCCGAGCCAAGCTTCGGGAAGCCGAGATAGCCGAAAATCAGCAGGGTATTGAAGATCAGGTTCACAGCCACGCCCACGATGCCCGCCACCATGGGCAGCACCGTCCGGTTGGACTCGCGCAGCGTGCCGGAATAGCACTGCGCAACAACGAAGGGAACAAAGCCGGGCAGCATAATGGCAAGATAACGCTTTGCATAGCCGAAGCTGGCCTCGATCTGCGAGGGGTCGCCCTCACCCTTGAGGTACAGACGGATGAGCTCGTCGCCGAAGAGCAGGAAAACCGCAACGCCCAGCGCCGTCAGAATCGCACAGATATACAGCTTGAAGCGGAAGGCGCAGCGCACGCCCTCCTCGTCGCCGCTGCCGTAAAACTGCGCGCCGAAGATGCCCGCGCCGGAGACCGCGCCGAAAATGGCGAGGTTAAAGACGAAAATGAGCTGATTGACGATGGATACGCCGGTCATCTGCTCCGTGCCGACGCGCCCGACCATGATGTTGTCCAGCAGGCTGACGAAGTTTGTGATACCGTTCTGAATCATAATGGGGATGGCCACGGCAAGAACCATTTTGTAAAAAGCGGCGCTGCCGATATATCGCCGTCGGAGTCCGGTTTTCATAGAAACCTCCTTACAGAAATTTCCGCATTCCGGCAGTGTGACGGAAGCAGACCATATTTCGCTATTATATCAGTATCTTCGCCGGAAAGCAATAGCAAACAGGGGCTGTTTTCACAACTTTTGACGCAAATGCATAGGCTGTCGGGAGACCGGGAGCTTTCTGCCCCGGCGGCGAAAATGAAAACAGGAGGAAAACATATGGATCCTTATGATACTGCGGCTGTCCGCGCCGTGTGGGAGCGCGTCCGGAGCACCTGCCGGGAGCCGGAGACGGCGCTGGAAGCCGTGCTTCGCGCACGGATCACAGAGGAAAACAGCGACCGCCTTACGTATCTTGCGCTGGCGCGCTGCGCCGGCTCATATGCCGGTACGCTGCGCACGCTTGCGGCGCAGGAGGGGCGGCACGCGCAGGCGCTTTCGGCGCTGTATTTTCTGCATACCGGGGAGTGCTTCACGCCGGATTCTGCCGCACGCTGCACCGGGAACTTTTGCGAGCGGCTGCGCGCGCAGTTTACCGATGAGCTGAAGGGGGAAGAGCGCTACCGCGCGGACGCGGAGCGCTGGCCGGAGCATCGCGGCCTCTTTTTGCGTCTGGCGCAGGAGGAAAACCGCCATGCGCAGTGCCTGCATGCGCTGACCTGCCGGATGTTAAGAAGGCAGCGGTGATAATAAGAATTTTCTACGGGATGGAGTATGCCGCACCATACAGGACGGTTCTGAATTTTGGCTGCACCCGCAGGGAACGGGTTTCAAATTTCTCTACAGGCACATTTAATATAATATAATAGTATATAATGAGATCGAGCACACACCAACCGATTCATCCGAACAAGAAAAAGAGACAAAACCGCCACTTAACGGGCGGATTTCAGACTGTCAAAAAACCTATCGAACCGAAAGTTACGG
>CABSBF010000075.1 GCA_902475855.1 uncultured Eubacteriales bacterium | reverse complement strand
GTCATTACGAATATGACGAGAACCTTGAAGATTTTTATAACTATGGCGACTACGGCGTAAAACGGATGCTTCAGGAGGACGGCGTATTTGTAGATCGCGGCTATGTTTCCTACCACGGCACACTGACGCTGGACGAGCTGATGCGGGATGATCCGGCAGAAAGCTATCAGCAGGAGCAGGAAGCAAAAATGGAGGGCATGACATGGTGACGTTATTTTTAAGGCAGGGCGAAAATGGAAAGCAGGTGCTGCTCTCATTTCCTACGACAACTCCTGCAGAAAAAGAGGATGTTGACAGAACGCTGGAAACTTTGAAGTCGATGTCCAAAACAGTCACGATTCAGGGTGCGGCAAGTGAGGTCATGAATTTAGGGCTGTATCTGAGCGGCGTAGATCTTGCCGCAGAGGGCGAAGTCGAGCGCATCAATCAGCTTGCCGACCGGCTAGAGCATATGTCGGAGGTCGACTGTGACAAATTCGCTGGGATGCTGGATGCAAACAGCATCTCCGGCACGAAAGACATTTCGCAGTTGACGGAGCGGCTGGATGATTACGTCATTCTGCCGGGATGCGGCAGTGCACAGTCCATTGGAAAGTATCTGGTTGGCTGCGGCGCGTTCCCTGTCCCGGAAAAGCTGTCCGGATACATCAACTATGAAGCACTGGGAATTGAATTTTGCGACGCACACGGCGGCGCAGCGTGCAGCCGTGGATTTGTTGTGCGAAATGAGAACTTACCGCAGGCGGTTCTGGATGATCTGCATGACCCGAAGCAGACATATGAAATGACGTTATAGAATGGAGGTTTTACCATGAAAAAAGCAATCGTAATGACGCTTGGCGTGATCATTGGTGTGACCGGCGTTCTTGCCATCTGCGCGCATCTGGCGGATGCCGCAAAGCTGGCGCTGTATGTGCCGGAGGACGACGATGGCGAAGATATCTACTGACCCGCCCGCTTTTCGTGTCCGGCCAGCGCAGCCTGAGGAAGCGGGCGCTTTCTTTGCCCAGACACCGGAACAGTATGCGCAGATGGGTGCAATTGGCTGCGTCCGTATGGATTTCGGAAGAAGCGGCACGGCGTTCTGGCACACCTGGCATCCGCGTGGACGTGAGGAATTGAACTCACCGGAGTTCAAAGCAGAACTCCAACAGGTCGTTGACACGCTGCGGGAAACGGTTCTGAAAGACCTTTCCTCCATGCGGCACTTTTGCTACGAAAACGGCGGCAAAATACCGGGCGGCTGGTCGCAGAATTATGGCTACGTCGTGGAAACGGAGCATTACGAATACTGCCTGCGCTGCAATCCCGTGCCGGGAGATTATCAGGCATATCTAAGCTGCTATGATCTGAACGAGCAGAAGATCAACCATGCCTATCAGCCGCTGATCGGTCGGGTGCATTTCATCAATGGCGATGCGCAGCAGTTCACAGACGCCAAAGCATATCTGGACTGCATCCGCGAGGAACTGCCGCATGAGGCGACAACAGGATTCCGGTTCCGCACGATCACGGAGGATCCAGCCGTTCGGAAGGCGGTAGATGATATCGTGTTTGATCTTTATGGTGAAGAAAATCCGTGCAATGAAGAAGATTATAATTTAGCCCCATCTGAGGAAATACAGATGGGCGGAATGTAAAAGGAGGAACGAAAATGGAATTTCAGGTGATCAACCGGAGCCGCAATGCCGTCATCCCGGAGAGGATGTTCAAGCTCTGCGGGATGGAGGATGCAAAGTTAATTTCTATGGTGCAGCTCAATGGCGGCATTCTGCTTATGCCGGAGAGTGTGAGCACCTATCAGCTGCTCATGCTCATCGATGCGTTGAACGAGCAAGCATGCGAGTTTCTGGAGGCAGTCGCCGCAGAGTGCGGCCCGGCAGAGGCAGAACACCGGGACATGACGCTGGACGAGGTGCTCCGAGAGTTTACGGTTGCCGTGCCGGACTGGGCGCGAGAAAAGGCTGGGATCACGGTAGACACCAAACTGGATTGCGAGGCCAGCGAGGATGCTGGTGTGATTGCCGTCTATCCGGCATCGTACAGGCATGATCTGACGGATGTGCCGCGCTCGATCCTGCAATGCCTGCTGGCCTCCGGACACAGCCTGTACGCGCTGAACGATATTCTGACTGCAGAAAGCGAGAACAGTGATGCAGAGTAAAATTCCGCTTTATCCCTACGGTGCAAAAGAAGCCCGCGAACGCGGCGAGATCGAAAAGTGGCGCGAGAGCTTCCGTGAGAATTGCGCCTGTGCGGGCGCGATTGAGATCTCCATTCGAGAACACTTCGATGGAATGCACCTGAAGGATGGCGCGGTCGAGTGGGCGGTCAAGCAGTATGGCTACAAGCGTGTAGCGCACGTTCTGGCAAACACGGTGCAGGAACTTTCCTTTGATGGACGGTTTCGCCCCGACAATAAGGAATGGGCAAACAGGCACTATGTTCCGGAAGATTCCGAACATAATGCCTGTTTTGTCGTTCGCAGCCACCCAGCTGTGCTGGACGGATTCATTACGGAGTACAGAAAACTTGTGATGAATCTTGGATTGTTCGACCAGAAACACTGCGAACCCGATTCGCGCACGCAGGACTACACCGGAAAAGTCCTTGTTCTCTCAACAGACACGCTGAAAGAAGCCTGCTGGTCGCCGCAGAATCAGCTCTGGCTGGCAGAGAGCGGCTTCGGGTGCAGTCCAAATGCGCGTGGGCGCTCCATCCTCTGCGTCTGCCTCGGAGACGGTGAACGGACGCGCTGGAACCGGAACGAGTTCGTCGGCATCCTGAAAGACGAGTTTCTCCCGGATTGGGCAAGAGAAAATTTGAAGCAGTATCAAACGCCGGAAAATACACAGGGAATGGAGATGACGCTGTAAAAATGGACACGAAGATGGTAAAATTCATCAAGGAGCAATACCCCAAAGGCACACGCATCCGGCTGAACAGCATGGAAGACCCCTACGCGCCCATTGTGCCCGGCACGGAGGGCGAAGTGGACTTCGTGGACGATCTCGGAAGCCTCCATATGAAGTGGAGCAATGGGCGCTCGCTGGCGCTCATCCCCGGCGAGGACAGCTTTTCGGTGCTGCCGCCGAAGCTCACCACACTGAAGCTCTATATGCCCCTGACCGCCGATTTTTATGAACCGAACGAATACGGAGATCTCGACGAAAATGGCGTTACATTGGAGGGAGAAGAACTGCGTGGGTATGAATCGCAGATCGCGGCGGCGCTGAAAAAATACCGAATGCCGGAGGAAGCGGAGCGCGGCGTTATGCACTGGTATGACGAAGCGGACAGCGTCAATCGTAAGGTTCATTCGGCTGTTTTCACTGTGGAAGAACGGAACGGTCAGCTCTGGGGTGTGGCAGAATGCCGCGTAGCGGGCGAATTGACCGGTGCGGAACTGGAAACCCTGAAAAGGTACCTCGAGGGGCAGGCTGCTGACGGCTGGGGTGAGGGCTTCGAACAGCGGGAGATCCGCGTGGATGGCAAAAGCGAGCTGTACGTCCACCTCTGGAACTCGGATGCGTGGAGCATTCAAACCGAGCAGGAACGATTTGAACAGGAACAGACAGGAGGAATGACCCTTGCGCAAAGTATGTGAGGTCTATCTGGTAAGCAGCAGCGCCACAGATGAACGCGGCGTGGAGCTGACGTTTCCTGTCAGCCAGTATGAGATGATGGACGCATTTGAGCAGATTCACACGAAGTCTCCTGGTGATGTCTACTGGCAGGTGGATGAATTCTACTGCTTTGACTATCTCGCCCCGCATCTGGACGAGAGTATGTCCATCTTCGAGTTCAATTCTCTGACAGAGCAGCTCAGTAAGCTGGATAGCTATCAGGAAACAGCGCTGGAAGGACTCTTGCAGATGCAGGTCAAGAATCATATGCAGGAAAACAGCGGCATCATTACCGTTCCGGAGCTGATGATGCTGGCCCACAATGTGGATCATTGCCATGTGCTTGCAGATGTTCATACAGACACAGAATTAGGAAAATTCTGCGCGGACAATGATTTCCTGCCGGAGTTGACTGCCCTGCCGGACAGTGTCTATGCCCTTCTGGATTACGCAAAAATCGGCAAACAGATGCGCGAGAGCGAAGCCGGTGCGTTCACCCCGCACGGCTACGTTGTCCGCACGGAGGAATTGCAGCCGCTGCCAGACTACGAGCCGCAGCGGGACATCAATTACATGATCCGCCTGACGCTTATGAACCACGAAAACGAGCAGAAAACAGCCGTTCTGGACTTGCCTGCGACGGAAGAACGCTTGTTGGAAGTGCAGAAGGAACTCGACGCACCGGAATGGTATGACGCGCAGTTCACCGGCTGCGATGCCATCGTGCCGCAACTGAACACTCTGCTGACAGACGTGGAAGATATTCCGCGGATCAACGAATTGGCGCACTCCCTTCTGGAACTGAAAGCCAACGGGCAGCTCACAAAATTCAAGGCGGTAATTAGCGCGACGCAGTGTGAGACGCTGGAAGATGTCTTCGACCGCATTGAAAAGCTGCCGCAATACTGCTTCGAAACAAAAATCCGCGATAAAGACGCGCTGGTGCGTGATGAGCTGGAATTCGTTCTCGGTGGCAAGGATGCAGACCTGATCTATAAGCATCTGAACCGCGAAGCCTACGCAGAAGACGTCCTCAAGCAGTACGGCGCGGAACTCACGCCCTACGGCATGGTCAACCGCGAGGATTTTGGTCCGCTGCATGAGCCGATTCCGGAACAGCAGCAGGAGCAGACACAGGAACCGCAGATGGGGATGTAAAAATTCAATAATATTATGATGACGCAGGGCCGTTTTCCGGGTAGAGGAAAGCCGCCCTTCTTTTTTGCGCCTTTTTCCGGGAAATCGGCTCGGAAAGGACTTTTATGAACGATGAAGAACTGCGCGACTATCTGAAACGCTTCTGCTTTGGACGTGAGCATCTCATTTGCAGCCGCGACCTCGTCCGGCAGAAAAATCTCCGCGAGAGCGACCTGCGGAAGAAGGTTAACCGCCTGCGGCGCAAGGCCGTCCCCATTGCCAGCAGCCGCGAGGGATACTTCTACGCCAGCAATGCTGCGGAGTTGTATTCCACCATCCGGCAGCTCAAGGAGATGCGCGCCGGTCTGGATGCGGCGATCTGCGGTCTGGAGCAGGCAATGGAGAAATTCTCGGAATCCTCGGACGGGGGTGGCCGGGATCGCTAGACCGTTTATTCCGTGGATCGGCAGCAAGGAAAAGCTGATCCCATACATCTGGCAGGTGTTCCCGTCAAACCCGAAGCTGTACTTAGAGCCGTTCGGCGGAGGCGGCGCACTCCTGCTCGGTATGCAGCCCAAGGTCAGCCGCATGGACATTTACAATGATTTCAACTGTGATCTTGTAAACCTCTTTTTGTGTGCGCGGGAATGCACGGTTCAGCTTGTGCGGGAATTAAAATTTATCCCGTTCCATTCGAGAGCCGAGTTTGATCTCCTGAAAGAATTTATGAAGCACAAAGAGCTTTTGCAGCAGCGCATTGCAGACGAGCGAAATGCCGTGATGGAGTGCTTTTCTGGTGAGGAACGGGAAGAACTCCTGCAAATCCTGCGGGAGCGAAGCTGCCTGTTCGATGTCCAGCGGGCGGCCGCGTATTACAAGGTCTGCCGCGGCAGCTTCAGCGGCACGACCACCTCCTTTGGCGTGAAACCGAACAATCTGACGAACTTCCTATATCTTTTTGACGACGCCTCCAAGCGCTTGCAGGATGTAGTCATCGAGAACAAGGACTGTCTGGACATCATCCGTGAGCGCGACGGGCCGGACAGCCTGATCTACTGTGACCCGCCGTACTTTGACGCCGAGAGTTTATACGCCGTTGACTTTCCGAAGGAAAAGCACGAAGAACTGCACCACATTCTCTCGCAATGTGCGGGATACATCGTCGTGTCGTACAATGACTGCCCGTTCATCCGCAGTCTGTACGGCGATTTTTTTATCCTCGCATTTCGAAGAAACAATCCCCTCTCGCAGAAGGCTGGCGCGACCCACGGCGAACTCATTATCACAAATTACGATCCGCGCCCGTACATCCAGCCGCAGTTCAGCATGTTCCCGGCCGAGATTGAGAACGGCGATCTCGTGCTGGTGCATGAACCGACCTGCGGCTCGCTACGGGAGATCGATCCCAGAAGAAGGAGGTGGGAATATGGACGATCACAATGAAATGTATGAGATCGGGCTGACCGCCCCGATGGAGATGGCGGAGGAATATCGGCTGGATGAAATGCTCCCAATGATGGGATTGAAGATTGGAAAACGCTGCATCATCCTGATCAGCAATTCGGTGAACGCAGAGGAAGTCCTTGATGCGCTGGAAACGCTGCGCTGCGCAGAAGAAAAGCTGATGGTGGTTTTGGAGGATGCCTGTGGACGCTGTGATTCTGTCTGCGAGGCGCAAGCCCTTCCAACGGACAACACTGAAAAAGAAATGCTGCAAAAAATCCCGGATGTGCTAATGTTCGGTTTGCGTGGGCGCGGTCTGTGCCTGCGGCAGCTTGCACGGCATCTGGTGAAGGGTGATACCATCTATGAGAAGTAAATATGATGCCATCGTTACGCCCGTCAGCGAAGCCGTGACCAACACCGCCATCGCAAGCGTTCTGTTCATCATCGCTTGGGATGCGGTCTAATCGCAATTCATTCAAGGGGAACGCCCAAAGCGTTCCCCTTAAATTCTAACAGGAGGTATTCAACGTGAAGAAAAAACGAATCCTCGCATTGTTCCTTGCGGCAGTATCGTGCTTATCGCTGGCAGTCAGCGCGTCGGCGGCAGGCACGACTACCCGCAAAGCAACAGATTTCAAGGACTATGACCGTACCGCATGGTATGCCGAAGCCGTGAGCGCAGCCGTGGATAACGGTCTGCTTTACGGCAAGAGCGCAACCGTCATCGACCCCAATGGCGATATGACCCGCGCGGAAATGGCCGCGATCATCAACCGCTCGTTCGGTTGCTACAAAACGGCTGACATTTCGCAGTATAAGGACGTTGCAAAATCCAAGTGGTACTACAAAGATGTTGCGCTCGCCGTCCAGATGGGTATTTATAACGGCCGCAGTTCTTCTGCGATGGCCCCGGATGCGCCGATCTCGCGGCAGGAAGCCATGACGGTTGTTGCCCGTGCACTGGAACTGGACTACGATTCGTATTCCAAAACAGACCTGTCTGCATTTTCCGACCGCAGCGAGATTTCCAACTGGGCGCTGCCCTACGTCCGGGCAATGGTCGGCGCGGATTACATTCACGGCAGAACCAAAGGGCTGGAACCGCTGGATAATATCACCCGCGCAGAATTTGCGCAAATCTTCCATAACATCATTGGCAGCTATATCACGGTAAAAGGAACCTATGACAAGGATATTCAGGGCAGCGTTTTGATCCGCACCAACGAAGTAATGCTCAAGGATATGACCGTGGACGGCGACCTCATCATCGGCTGCGGCGCGGCAGATGGCAAAATCACGCTGGACAATGTGAACATCAAAGGCAGATTGCTTGTCTGGGGCGGCGGTACGAAAGCTGTATACTGCAATAACGGAACGCAGATGCCGGAAGTCGTGGTTGCGCGCGTGGACGGAGCGACCAAGGTCATTTTTGACCGCGATAGTACGCTGGCCGTCATCGACACAATCAAAACCCGTATCACCGAGCGCGCAAAGCAGAACAAAGAGACTGAGATCATCTTTTACGATGTCAGCGGACTGCGCAAAGCACAAAAGCAACTCAACGCTATCGTCGCAGGAAGTCAGCTTTCTGTTGTTGCTCCGGCTCATCTGTATGCTATTGTCGGGGCAACCGACGTGAAGGCTGAGTTCACGAACAATAGCAAGCGCGATATGAATATGCAGACCACACCGATGCGAACGGCGATGGAAAGTGCGACGATTGCGGCGCAACGGTTTCGTTGACGGTCACATGGGATGCAGGCAGTAACGGCGGCACGATTGATGGCAAAACCAGCATCACCACGACAGGCAAGCCGAATGCGACGGCAACCGCCCCGACGAGCAC
>CABSBF010000074.1 GCA_902475855.1 uncultured Eubacteriales bacterium | reverse complement strand
TCTGATTGTAGTATGCGGAAAAGCTGCCAAAAGCATCAAGGTAATTTCCGGAAGCCCCGGCATTTTGCATAAACAATTTACGCAGTGCTTATGGAAAATGCTGAAATTCCCTGCGGCACGGGAAAAAGAATGGACAATTGGGAAAAACACTGGTAAAATAAAATCAAGAAAAGGTTTAACGTTTGATCAGGTGATGAGAATGGCAGCGACGCTGAAAGATATTGCAAATTATGTCGGCACCTCCGTGACGACCGTTTCCAAAGTTCTGGGCAACCGGGAAATCCGCGTGTCCGAGGTTAAACGGCGTGAGATCCTGGAAGTGGCAGAAAAACTGAACTACCTTCCAAACGCTTCCGGAGTGAATCTGAAAAAGGGAAGCACGGATGCCATTGCGGTGATCGTCGGCGACCTTCTGTATCCTTATTATGCCAAGCTTCTGAAGCAGATTGCCTATTGCCTCAACGAGCACGGAAAGAGCATCATCGTCTGCGATGCGGACAATGATTTTCGGATGGAGCTTCAGCATTATCAGCGGATGAATACGGGCTATGTCGATGGCGCGATCATCGTCCCCTCACCGATCACGGTCACACAGGATAATGTGAAAACCGCGCTGAAGGTGCTGGGTGGGCTGGATTTGCCGATTACGTTTGTATGTCACGGGCTTTCTTCCTTCGATTGTTATTCCACCGTCGGAACGCCGCCCTATGAATGTGGCTATCTGGCGGCGAAGCATCTGCTGGAGCTGGGACACCGGCGAATTGCCTATGTGTCGGAGTCTCTGGAGCAGGGCGTGCTGAATCCGAAACTGCAAGGGTTTCGCGCAGCTCTGAAGGAGTTTGAAGTGGATTACCGCGGAGAGCTGACGCTCTATGGTCATGCACGATACATTGGCGGCAGCAGAGCCTATGAAAAGCTGGCCGCATCTGATATGACCGCTGCGGTCTGCTCGGACGACCTGCTGGCAATCGGTTTTCTCTCGGCCGCTTCGGCGGATGGCCGCAGCATTCCGCAGGATCTGTCGGTGGTCGGCATGGATAATATCATGGCGACACTGCACACTACGCCGAAGATTACTACGGTAGCGCAGGATACAGAGCAGATTGCCCGCAATGCCGTCGACCTGCTGCTTGAGCAGATTGATGCGCGCAGGTGCGGCCGCCATGCGGAAGTCACGCACATTGCGATCGAGCCGACGCTCATGGTACGTCAAAGCACAGACCGCGCTTGAGCGAAAAGGGGAGATAAGGTGAAACAGAAAAAAGGCTATCCATTCCTGGTTCTTGCAATGTGCTTTCTGATACAGGGCGGATTGCTCGGAATCATTTCCAACTGCCGCGGCATATTCTATGCTCCTGTCTGTGAGGAACTGGGCATTAAGCTCGGGAAGCTCACGACCTATTCCGTCTTTTATGGACTGGCTGTCTGCGCTGCCATACCATTTGCATCGCGGGCAGTAAAAAAGTGGAATCTGCGCTGGACTCTGACAGGATTCGCACTCCTCGCGGCAGCTGCGCAGTTTGCAATGGCTTATTTTCACAGTGTATACGAATGGTATATCGCCGCTGCGCTACAGGGTGTGAGCCACGCTTTCCTGTTTGTGCAGACGGTGCCGATGCTGATCAATAACTGGTTTTCCGGGCAGAGCGGCTTTTTCCTTGGCATTGCCTGCTCCGCTTCCGGAATTGTGGGGGCACTGATGAATCCGCTGGCACAGAGCTTTATGGAGTCTTTCGGTTGGCGTGCAACGTATCGGATGTTGGGCATTGCGCTGTTTGTGATGCTTGTCCCAGCCTGTGCACTGTTTTCTGTCCGCAGGCCGGAGGATGTCGGTGCGCAGCCCTATCGCGGCCGGGTGCAGCGGCGGCACGCAACTACAGCGGCCTTCCGTGATTTTTCCGGGAAACGAACGGTATTTGCTTTGCTTTTGGTGTTTGCCTGTGCAATTTGCAGTACGACAGGCTATAATCAGATGTTATTTGGCGTTGGTTTAACGTTTGATCATCCGCAAAAGATCTTAGGTACCTTTGTGTCGGCTTCTATGATCGGAACCATTGCCTGCAAGCTGCTTGTCGGCTGGCTCAATGATCGCTGCGGGATGCAGACCGCCTGCTATGCGGCGGTGGGGACAATAGGGTGCGGCCTGATCTGCCTGTTTTTCGGGCAGTCTGTCCTGCGGATGTACATCGGATCGTTCTGCATGGGGATGCCCATGGCCGTCACGGTTGTGGCCATGCCGAATCTGGTGCGAAGCATATTTGGAAACGCGGCCTTTGAAAAGCGCTATCGCACGGTTTCCGTAGTGGTCAATCTGGTCAGTAATTTCAGCTTTACAGTACTTGGCTGGATTGTGTCGATTTTCGATTCCTACCGTGTGATGCTGGCCTTCGGTATCGGTTCGGCAGCGCTTTCCGCACTGCTGGCAACGGCCCTCTTTGCAGTGAGAAAAAGGAGCTTGATTTATGAATGATGTGGTAAAGACAATTTTGGAGCGGAGGTCTGTACGCTGCTTTGAGCAAAGGCCGGTCGAGCCGGAGATCGTTCGCGAGATCATCGAATGCGGACGCAGCGCACCGAACGCATGGGGGCATCAGTCGTTTGAATTCTATGCCATCACAGACCGGAAGCTCATGCATGAACTCGCGGAGCTTACGGCCAAATATCTCGGTGGCAACCCGGAGGAGCATCTGTTTTTCTCCGCCCCGCTGATCATCCTCATCAGTGACATCCGTGATAACTATATGCGCCTGGCGGATGCCGGCTGCGCAATGGAAAACATGTTCATTGCTGCGTGCAGTTATGGAATCGGCTCCGTGTGGATCAATCAGTTTTCACCCATCTGTGACAAGCTGGAGGTTATTGAGAAATTCGAAACCATTGGAATCGCCAAAAACCGTGTGGTTACCAGCCTCGGCGCCTTTGGATATCCCGCCGAAGAGCCAAAGCCGAAGGAACTGATTTCTGCGGTGCATTACATCGGATAGGAGGACAGCTATGAGTATGCACATCGACGCTCGCCCGAAAGAAATTGCCAGCCATGTGATTACCGCCGGCGACCCGGAACGTATTTCCTATCTGGCAGAACATTATCTTGAAAATGCACAGCTTGTCAGCAGCAAACGCGCTGCGTTGTGCTATACCGGCTTCTATGCCGGTCAGCGGATTTCTGCAATGTCGGTGGGCATGGGAATTCCCTCCATGCTGATCTATGCGACGGAGCTTTTCCGCGACTATGGCTGTGAGGCTATTGTGCGGGTCGGTACTTCGGCCGGATATCCGGACTCCATGCAGCGGCATGACATTGTGCTCTCCCAAGCTGCCTGCCACACTTCTGCCATGAATGACGGTGTGTTTAACGGTACTTTCTGCCCGATTGCGGACTATCGCCTGCTTTCCGCTGCGGAGCGAATCGCAGCAGCGCGCCAGCAAAAAGTCTACATCGGAAATACCGTCTGTAATGACCGACTCTACCGCCTCGCTGAGAGTTATCGCTCAGCGGCATGGCGGGACTACGGAATTCTGTGCTCTGAAATGGAGGGCGCAGCGCTCTATACCGCCGCGGCGCAGTTCGGAAAGCGTGCACTGATGATGGTATCCATCCTCTCTCATCTTGAGGTGGATGCGGCAGGAAAGGAGACTATCCGCCCACTGCCGGAAATGCCGGGCAAGACGATGGACGATGCACTGCTTCTGGCACTGGAAACTCTCGCGGAGGATGCGTCGCATGGAAGTCTTTGAGGCCCTTCGAACCCGGGCGAGCGTGCGCGATTTTCTGCCGCGGGCGATTGAATCGGAGAAAATCGAAAAGCTCAAAGAGGCTGCGCTCTGTGCGCCGACCTCACTGAATTTGCAGCAGCAGCGCTTCTGCTTTGTTACCAATCCGGCCATACTTCGTGAAATGACAAACGGCGTCATCCGCGTATCAAGGCAGCGCAGGGAGAAGGACTATCTGGAGCGGCTGGCCCTGCGTGATGGGAAGGTATTCTTCGGTGCGCCGCTCGTGATCGTCATTGCGGTCAACCCGGAAAACAACTACATTGATGTAGATGCCGGAATTGCCGTGCAGAGCCTTGCGCTTGCGGCCAAAGCGCTGGGGCTGGATTCCGTGATTATGGCTGCGCCGGATCGCATTTTTATGGGAGCATCTGCGCAGTACTATGAGCGGCTGCTCAAATTCCCGGCCGGTTATCGCTTTGCCATTGCGCTGGCTGTCGGCTATGCGGCGGCAGAGTTTCGGCCGCACGCCCTCAAACCGGAAAACATCCTTGAACTGTGTTGATTACTGCGCCGCAGTTTTCATAAATAAATAATAAGGAGAAAAGAAATGAAAAAGATTATCGCTATCCTGCTGGCACTCGTTATGGCGCTGAGCCTGTTCGCCTGCGCAGGCAGCAAGGATCCCTCAAAGCCCGAAGACAGCAACGCTTCCGACACTCCCAGCGAAGAAAGCAAGAAGGCAAACGTTGTTCTGGTCATCCCGAACTCCCTCGGTGACAAGGCGTTTTCCGATATGGTCTGGTCCGGCGTGCAGATCGCCAAGGAAGAGAATCCCGACCGCATTGGCAACATCAAATGCATCGAATTACAGGGTGACACCACCACTCCGATTCCCACGCTGACCGAACTGGCTGAGCTGGGTGATTGGGATATCATCGTTACCGGTACGTTCAGTCTGAAGGAGTCCATCACAGAAGTGGCCGCAAAGTTCCCGGAGCAGAAGTTCCTCATCTATGATACCGAGCTGGATTACAGCGACGGGAAATTTGCAAACTGCGCTTCCTTTGCTGCCATGCAGAATGAAGGCTCCTTCCTCGGCGGCGCACTGGCTGCCATGATGTCCAAGAGCGGCGTCATCGGATTTGTCGGCGGCAAGGAAACCTCCTCCGTCAGCGACTTCCTTGTTGGCTACATCGAAGGCGCAAAGTATGTCAACCCCGACATTATTGTTCGCTCCGCATTCATCGGAAACTTCACCGACACCGCTGCCGCGAAGGAGCTTGCAAATGCGCAGAACGCACAGGGAGCGGACGTTGTGTTTGCGGTCTGCTCCGGTGCAGGTTCCGGCGTTTATGAGGCGGCGGCCGGCGGCGGCTTCTGGGCGATCGGTGTCGACTCTGACCAGTCTCTCATTCTTGAGGACACCAACCCCGCAGCAGCAAAGGCCATTCTGACCTCTGTTGTAAAGAATTTTGACATCGTTCTCAGCAATGCAATTGCCGAAACGCTGAACGGTACTCTGCAATTCGGCAAGCACAATGCAATCGACCTTGCGGCAGGCGGCATCGGCCTGGCGGTCAACAACTACTATGAGACTGCTGTTTCCGCCGACATCCGTGCAAAAATCGACGAGATCGCTGAGAAGATCAGAAACGGCGAAATCAAAGTCAGCACTGCCATCGGCATGGACGCCGACACCTATAACAATCTGAAGGAATCCGTTTCCAAATAATCGGACGAACAGACAGCAAGGAGGCTGTGATGGAAGAACAGTATGAATACGTCCTTTCCATGCAAAACATTACCAAAGTCTATAAGGACGGCTTTGTGGCGAACAAGAATATTGATTTCTCTGTCCGTAAGGGAGACATCCACGGCCTGGTCGGTGAGAACGGAGCTGGCAAAAGCACACTGATGAAGGTTCTCTTTGGGCAGGAACAGCCGGAGAGCGGAAAAATCTTTTACAAGGGAAAAGAAGTCAACATCAGCAGCCCCCTTGCTGCTTTGAAGCTTGGTATCGGGATGGTGCATCAGCATTTTATGCTGGTGCCCTCCCTGACCGTCGCAGAAAACATGGTGTTTGGCATTGAACCGACGAAGTGCGGTATTTTCAATTATAAGCAGGCTGCCAAAATGACCCGCGAGGTTTCCGGAAAGTTTGGACTCGATGTGGATCCGGACCGCAAGGTCCGTGACCTCTATGTCGGGCAGAAACAGCGTGTGGAGATTCTGAAAATGCTCCTGCGCAATGTCGAGGTTCTGATTCTTGACGAACCGACGGCGGTTCTGACGCCGCAGGAAACCGAGGAGCTGTTCGCACAGCTCATCAACCTCAAAAAAGAGGGCTATACCATTGTCTTTATTTCCCACAAACTCAATGAGATCAAGCAGATCTGCGATCGCCTTACGGTTCTGCGCGACGGCCGCTCCATTCAGACGGTGGATGTCAACAGCGTGACGGAGCAGGATATTTCCCAGATGATGGTCGGCAGAAATGCTATCAATTCTCTGGAAAAGACACCTTCGCATCCCGACAAGGCGCGGCTGCAAATCAAGGAGCTGAACTATTACAACAATTTCGGCAAGCAGGTTTTGACTGATGTCTCTTTCAGTGTGCGCGGCGGTGAGATCCTGGGGGTTGCCGGCATCGAGGGAAACGGTCAGCGCGAGATCTCTGAGATGATCGCCGGCATGGATAAGATCCAAAGTGGAGAGATTCTCATTAACGGTAAGTCGGTGAGGGGACATACCATCCGTGAGATCCGTCAGATGGGTGTGGCACACGTATCCGAGGACAGAATGACCTACGGTATTGCGGCGGATGCCAGTATAGAATACAACATCATTTCAGACCGGTATTACGAAAAGGCCTATCAAAGCCACCATCTGCTTCGCCGCAGAGCCATCCGTAAGCTTTCCGATGACCTGATCCGCGATTTCACGGTCAAGTGCGACGGAAGCACTGCGGCGGTCAAAACGCTTTCTGGCGGTAATATCCAGAAGGTCGTTGCGGCGCGTGAGTTTTCCAGCCGGCCGCAGGTCATGGTCGCCAATCAGCCGACACGCGGTATTGATGTGGGCGCAAGCGAGCTGATTCGCAGCAAGCTCATCAGCCTGCGCGATGAGGGCGCGGCGGTGCTTCTGATCTCCGCAGACATCACGGAACTGCGCGAGGTGAGTGACAGCCTGATCGTCCTGTGCGGCGGACGTATCGTTGCATATTTTGACTCTCTGGAGAATGTTACGGAGACAGAACTGGGCGAGTATATGCTTGGCCTGAAGGAACAGACGCCGGAGCAGATTGCGAGGTGCTGCAGATGAATCGTACAAAGAAAATTGAAGCGGTGTTTTTTGTGATCCGCGACGTTTTGGCCATCGGTATCGCACTGCTGATCTCTTTCCTGCTGATCTTTGCGGTCAGCGAGGATGCTTTCGGCTCCTTAAAACTCTTTTTGGTCGGGCCGGTGCAGACCGTTTCCAGAATGGGCTATATTGTTGAAAAAATGATCCCGCTCCTGTTTACCGGCGTGGGCGTGAGCCTGATGTTCCGCTGCCGTCAGGTGAACATGGGAAGCGAGGGCGCATTCTATCTGGCGGGCGTTGCCGCCACCGCGGCAGCGGTGCTGCTGCCGCTGCCGGTTGTGATCCATCCCATCGTCTGCATCATCATCGGAGGTATTGTCGGCGCGCTGGTCTGCGGTCTGACGGCGATTATGCACACCAAATTCCATGCACTGACCATCGTCACCTCACTGATGATCAACTACATCTGCCTATATCTCGGCCAGTATTTCATCAACCATCAGCTCTGGGATGTCACGACCGGTTATCAGGCCTCTTTCAAGTTTCTTGAAACCGCGCTGCTGCCAAAGCTCTTCACCAAGACCAATATCCACGCGGGGCTTTTCTTAGCCGTGGCGGTCGTGATTTTCGGGCACATTCTGCTTGAAAAAAGCACCTTCGGCTATAAGCTCAAACTCGTCGGCATCAACCCGGATTTCTCCCGCTATTCGGGACTCAATGTCACAGCGGTGATCATCGGTTGTCAGCTCATCGGCGGCGCCCTTGCAGGGATGGGCGGCGCAGTGGAGCAGCTCGGTATGTACAAGCGCTTTGAGTATGCCGGCATGTCCGGCCACGGCTTTGACGGCGTGATGATCGCGGTCATTGCGGGAAACAACCCGAAATATGTGCCGCTGGCCGCGCTGTTTCTGGCCTATGTCAACGTCGGCGCGGAAACAATGGCGCGAATGTCGGATGTTCCGCCGGAGGTCGTGTCCATTGTCCAGTCCGTTATCATCATGTTTGTTGTCGCAGAGAAGTTCCTGGCCAACTGGAAGCACAGGGTGATTGCCAGACAGTCTCTGAAGGATCTCGGAAGGGCGGAGGTGAGATAAATGGAAAGCGTACTGAGATAT
>CABSBF010000073.1 GCA_902475855.1 uncultured Eubacteriales bacterium | reverse complement strand
GGGCATGCCCCAAGGGGGCTAGTGCATACCACCGGCACGGCCGGTGGTTATGATTCGGTTAAACTGCAAGAAATGGTATTTGAAGTCTGCCGGAGCGGCGCAGGAAAGAGCGGCAGACGGCAGAACGATCCGGCTCAGGCGGAAACCTCGCGCCCGTCCGGCGCAAGAATCACGACCCGCAGGGGGATTTCCCTGCCGCTGGCCTCAATCGCCTGCTGCACCGCAAAGGGCAGACCGCCGCAGCAGGGAACTTCCATCCGCGTGACGAGAACGGAACGCACGTTGTTGCGGCAGAAGATCTCCGTCAGCTTCTCGGCGTAATTGACCGCGTCCAGCTTCGGACAGCCGATCAAGACCGTGCGGCCCTTGAGATAGTTCTGATGGAAGTCCGGACAGGCAAAGGCGGTGCAGTCGGCCGCAATCAGCAGGTCGGCGTTGTCATAATAGGGGGCTGCATAGCCCAGCAGCTTGAGCTGCACGGGCCAGTTGCGCAGTGAAGCGCCCGGTGCACCCATGCTTGCGCGGCTGCCGGGGCAGATATGCGCCGGCTTCTTTGCGGCGAGGACGGCCGCTTCATCGTAGGCCGGCGCTTCCCGCTGCACAAAGGTGATCGCGCCCATGGGGCAGGCGGGCAGGCAGTCACCCAGCCCGTCGCAGAAATGCTCCCGTGCCAGGCGTGCCTTGCCATCCACAATGTCGATTGCACCCTCGTGGCAGGCCTTGGCGCACAGGCCGCAGCCGTTGCATTTTTCTTCATCTATAACAATGATTTTTCGAATCATTTCGTCGTTTCCTCCAGACGCTTTTTCCGTTTTTTCGCCGCCTCCTCCTTCTGGCGTGCGGCGACCTGCATCATCTGCTCATACATCGCGTCGCCGACGCATTGCCTGGCATATTTACACCACTGCACACAGCTCAGCGCATCGTTGTAGACCACAAAGCCGCAGTTTTCGCAGGCGACCTCCGTGTCGGTCGAGAAAATCTCTATGGTATGGCCGCATTGCGGGCAGGTTTTTTCTTCGATCGTGGGTGTGCGGGGCTTACCCTGACAGCCGTCGAGAATCATAATATATTCCTCCTTTCGGATTACGGTTTGATTATGCCATACCCTATGGATTTTCGCAAGCGGTTTGCGTGGACAAGTTTCGGAAAATGTGGTATAATTACACTGATATTGGAAAGGAGTGTTTCTATGTCCGTTCTTGAACATCTGCGCCCTCAGGCGGCGCTGCACTATTTTGAAGAGCTGTGCGCCATTCCGCACGGCTCGCGCGACACCAAGCGCATTTCCGATTACTGTGTCCGCTTCGCGCAGGCGCACGGCCTGAAGTATGTGCAGGACGCGCACAACAATGTCGTCATCTATAAAGACGGCACGCCCGGCTATGAGGATCATCCGACGGTCATTTTGCAGGGTCATCTGGATATGGTCTGCGAAAAGGACGCCGACTGCGACATCGACTTTTCTGCCGACGGCCTGCGTCTGCGGCAGGACGGCACGTATCTCTTTGCCGAGGGAACGACACTGGGCGGCGACGACGGCATTGCGGTCGCCTATACGCTGGCGGTGCTGGCATCCGACGAGCTTGCGCACCCGCCGCTTGAGGCGGTGTTCACCGTTGACGAGGAGATCGGGATGCTGGGCGCGGACGCCATGGATATGAGCGTGCTCAAGGGCCGTGTGATGCTGAACATCGACTCCGAGGACGAGGGCATCCTGACGGCCGGCTGTGCCGGCGGCGCAACGGCGACGGTCACGCTCCCGGCGGCCTGGGAGCCTGCACAGGGCCGTGCATGGCGCGTGCGGGTGGAGGGTCTGACCGGCGGTCACAGCGGCGTGGAGATCAATAAGGGACGCGTCAATGCCAATAAGCTCATGGGGACGCTTTTGTCCCGCCTGCCGGAATTCCGTCTGGTGCGGGTGGACGGCGGTGCGAAGGACAACGCCATTCCCAGAAGCTGCGAGGCGCTGCTTGTTTCCGATACGGAAGACTTTACCGCACGCTTTGAGGAAGCGAAAAAGCACTGCATGCAGGAGCTTCCCGCGACTGAGCCGCACGCGGTCATCACCTGCGAGCCTGCGCAGGCAGCGCGCGCACTCACGCCCTGCTGCACGGCGGCCGTGCTCGGCCTGCTGTGCGAGCTGCCCAACGGGGTGCAGAAGATGAGCGCAGACATCGAGGGCCTGGTGCAGACCTCCCTGAACCTCGGCGTTCTGAAAACGGCGGAGAACGCCGTGACGATGACCTTCTCCGTCCGCAGTTCTGTGGGCGCGGAAAAGGCTGCGCTGACCGCCTGCCTCGCGGCGCTGGCGGAAAAGTACGGAGCATCCTATTCCCAGATGGGCGAATACCCTGCGTGGGAATATCGGAAGGATTCCCGGCTGCGCGAGACGATGATAAGTACCTTTGAGGAGCTGTATGGGAAAGCACCCGCGGTGGACGTGATCCATGCAGGCCTGGAATGCGGCATTTTCTCCGACCGCCTGAAGGGACTGGACGCTGTTTCCTTCGGCCCGCAGATGCATGACATCCACACCTCCCGCGAGCGGCTGGAGCTGGCCTCCGTCGCGCGGACGTGGGATTTCCTCGTCGCGGTACTGGCAAAACTGTAAAAGGCAGGGGCATCTGCCCCTGCCTTTTACAAAGTGAAGTCAATCCTCATCCGGCAATTTATTGTGCTTCTGCTGCTTCATCCAGATGTTCATGACAAGACGATGCGGCAGCAGCTTGACCAGGCGCACCTGATTGCGTATGGCCAGCCCGTGAATGGAAACATCTTTCTTCGTCCGGTAGAGATCCTTCAGCGCCGTCGCCATGACGTCCTTTGCCTCGTAGAGATGGTTATAGTAGGTTACGGCGGTGCTGCTGGTTTTGAGCGCATGGTCAAAAAACTCCGTCTTGACCCAGCCGGGATTGACCGCCATGACGCGGATACCGCGCGGGCGCAGCTCCCGTGCCAGAGAGCGCGTGTAGCTCAGAACGAAGGCCTTCGTCGAGGCATAGACGTTCAGATAGGGGACCGGCTGGAAGGCTGAGAGAGAATCGAGATTCATCAGCTTTGCGCCGCGGTGCATATACGGCAGCGTCAGCTCGGACATGGCGACAAGCGCCTTGCAGTTCAGGTCGATCATTCGCAGAGAGTCGGCCAGCGGGATCTCGTCGTAGCGGCCGAACTTTCCGAAACCGGCAATGTTGGCAAGCAGCCCGACGTTGGGTGACGCATTTTCCAGCATGTTTTTATAATGCTCCAGCGCCTCCGGGTCGGTCAGGTCGAGCGAGATGGGACGCACCGGGACAGGCACGGCCTGTGCCAGTTCCTCCAGACGGTCCGCGCGCCGCGCAATAACCCAGATTTCGTCGAACTTTTCCCAGTTGGAAAGCTGCATCACGAATTCCTTGCCCATGCCGGAGCTTGCACCGGTGACGATTGCAATACGTTTCATAAAAGAACCACCTTTTCCTGAAATTCTAACAGTATTCGTATCATAAAAAGCCGTGCTTGTCAAGCGGCTTCGAAGGGAGACCCTATGAAAGAGCTTCTCGGCGCGTGGGAAACGCGCCTGCCTTCTGACTGCCTTGCAGCGCTGACCGGACGCCTGGCCGGAGCACGGGAGACGGCGGAAATTTACCCTCCGGCAGGCCGGGAGTTTTTTGCCCTGACGGAAACACCGCCGGAACACGTGCGCGCCGTCATTCTGGGGCAGGATCCCTATCACGAGCCGGGCCAGGCGATGGGCCTGGCCTTCTCCGTGCCGGAGGGGGCTCCGCTGCCGCCCTCCCTGCGCAACATTTATAAAGAATTGGCCGGTGACACCGGCCTTGAAATTCCGGAAAGCGGTGACCTGACCGCATGGGCGCAGCGGGGTGTGCTGCTGCTGAACACCGTTCTGACGGTCGAGCGCGGCAGAGCTGCCAGCCACGCCGGATGGGGCTGGCAGCGCTTCACCGATGCCGTTATTTCCGCAACAAACACGCTTCCCCAGCCGATTGCCTTCGTTCTCTGGGGGGCGCACGCGCAGAAAAAAGAGGCCCTGATCCATGCCGCTGCGCCACGGCTCATTCTGAAAGCGCCGCATCCCAGCCCGCTGTCGTCCTACCGCGGCTTTTTCGGCAGCCGCCCCTTCTCCAAAATCAACGATTTCCTGCGGGAGAACGGTGCTGAGCCCATAGACTGGAGACTCTGATCCCGCATATTTCCCCCTCGGCGTGCATAGTCTGTTCTGGACGCACAGCTAAGGGGGTCAGGAAATGAGAGATGACATTGAGAAGCGAGCCTGTGAGCTGGCTGTGTACATCATCGAAACGCAATCTACCGTTCGTGCCGCAGCAAGGAAGTTCGGCGTTTCCAAATCCACGGTGCATAAAGATCTGTCCGAACGCCTGCCGCAATGCAACCGCGCGCTCTACCGGCAGGTGAAGGCCGTTCTGGAGCAGAACAAGGCCGAACGCCACATCCGCGGCGGCATGGCCACGCGCCGCAAATATCGCGGCACGGAAGAGTCCTGATACGCTCCGTCCCCGGTGCAGCCGGGGACGGAGCTTCTTTTTACGCGGAAAAATGGACAGTTGACTTTTTTTGTAATAAACTGAAAATTTTTTTGGATTACCGGTTGATTATTTGTGCTTTGTGGCGTATACTTGAATCAGCAGGGCAGAAGTGCCCAAATATGACAGGAGGTACATCCATGTACGATCGCACTTTTAACTTCTCCGCAGGCCCGGCGACGATGCCCGTTCCGGTTCTGGAGGAGATTCGTGATGAGCTTCTGAATTACCGTGGCGCAGGAATGGGCGTCATGGAAATGTCCCACCGCTCCAAGGTGTTCCAGCAGATCATTGACGAGGCGGAGCAGGATCTGCGTGACCTGATGGGAATTCCCGATAACTACAGGGTTCTCTTCATTCAGGGCGGCGCAACGCTCCAGTTTGCCATGATCCCCATGAACCTGCTGAAAAACGGCAAGGCGGTCTATGTGGAAACCGGCGCGTGGTCGAAAAAGGCCATTGCCGAGGCGAAGAAGTATGGCCAGATCAACGTCGCCGCCTCCTCCAAGGACAGAAACTATTCCTACATTCCCGACTGCTCCGATCTTCCCATTGAGGAAGACACCGACTATGTCTACATCTGTGAGAACGAGACCATCCACGGCACGACGTGGCAGACCCTTCCCGATACCAAGGGCAAGCCGCTGGTTTCCGACCAGTCGTCCATGTTCCTCTCCAAGCCCTGCAAGGTCAGCGACTACGGCATGATCTACGCAGGTGTGCAGAAAAACGTCGGCCCTGCCGGCATGGTCGTCGCGATTATCCGCGAGGATCTCATCCGTGAGGATCTCGACCCCAAGACCCCGGTCTATATGATGTACAAGACCCACGCCGATGCCGGCTCCATGTACAACACGCCGAACTGCTGGGCAATCTACGTTTGCGGCAAGGTGTTCAAGTATCTCAAGAGTCTCGGCGGTCTGGAGGCCATGGCCCGCATCAACGAGGAGAAGGCCAAGATCATGTATGACTTCCTGGACTCTTCCAAGATCTTCCACGGCACCGTGGACAAGGAGTTCCGCAGCCTGATGAACGTTCCCTTTGTCACCGGTGACAAGGACCTCGATGCCGAGGTCGTCGCCTACACCAAGGCGGCCGGCTTTGAGAACCTCAAGGGACACAAGTCCGTCGGCGGCCTGCGCGCTTCCATCTATAATGCCATGCCCAAGGAGGGCGTCGAAGCCCTTGTCGCCTGCCTGAAGAAATTCGAGGCAGAGCATAAATAAGGAGGAACCATCATGCGTATTCTTGTTACCGACGGAATGGACAAAACCGCGATGGCCGAGCTGCGCGAGCAGGGTCACGAGGTTGTAGAGCAGTTCTATGAGCCGGATCAGCTCGGCGCCGCACTGCGTGAGTTTGACGCGGTCGTCGTCCGCTCCAAGACCAAGGTTCGTGCCAACCACATCGACGAGGCCAAGGGCGGCAAGCTCAAGCTAATTATTCGCGGCGGCGTGGGCGTGGACAACATCGACGTCAAGTACGCCGAGGCAAACGGCATCACCGTGAAGAATACCCCGAAGGCCTCCTCCCAGTCCGTGGCGGAGCTGGCCATGGGTCACATGTTCTCCTGCGCGCGCTACCTCTCCATCGCAGGTCATACCATGCGCGAGGACAAGTGGGAGAAGAAGGCCTACGGCAAGGGCATCGAGTTGCAGGGTAAGACGCTGGGCATCGTCGGCTTCGGCCGCATCGGTCAGCACCTGGGCGTGATGGCCAAGGCCATCGGCATGAAGGTCATTGCCTTTGATATTTTCCATATCCCCGGCATCGAGGAGCAGCTTGGCATCTCCTATGTCGAAATGGACGAGCTGCTGGCGCAGTCCGACTTCATCAGCGTCCACGCCCCGGCAGTGGACGGCGGCGCGCTCATCAATGCCGAGCGCATTGAAAAGATGAAGGACGGCGTCGTCATTATCAACACCTCCCGTGGTACGAACGTGGACGAGGACGCGCTGCTCAAGGCGCTGGAGAGCGGCAAGGTCCGCGCAGCCGGTCTGGACGTCTATGCTGAGGAGCCCGCCAAAAACCACGCGCTTTACAGCCATCCCATGGTTTCCTGCACGCCGCACATCGGCGCCGCAACCGTCGAGGCGCAGAAGCGCATCGGCACGGAGATCGTTTCCATCATCAGCGAATTCAAGGGTTAAAACATCTGTCCTCTGCGGACGTTGCCAAATGACCGCAGAGGGTTTGCTCCACCAACATTTTTAATTGAAAAAATAAGGAGAAAAAATCCCATGAATGCATACGTCGAAAAAGTCATCGCGGGCGTGAAGGAACGCCATGGCAACGAGCCGGAGTTTGTGCAGACGGTGGAGGAGGTTCTTTCCTCTCTGTCGCCGGTCATTGACCGCCATCCGGAGTATGAAAAGGTCGATCTGCTGACAAGAATGGTCGAGCCTGAGCGGATGTTCACCTTCCGCGTGGTATGGATGGACGACGCCGGGAATTATCATACGAACACCGGCTACCGCTGCCAGTTCAACGGCGCGATCGGCCCGTACAAGGGCGGCCTGCGTTTCCAGAAGAACGTTACGCCGAGCATCATCAAGTTTCTCGGCTTCGAGCAGACCTTCAAGAACAGCCTGACGGGACTGCCCATCGGCGGCGGCAAGGGCGGCTCGGACTTTGACCCGACGGGCAAGTCCGACGCGGAGATCCTGCGCTTCTGCCAGAGCTTCATGACGGCGCTGTACCGCTACATCGGGCCGGACACGGACGTACCGGCGGGAGATATGGGCGTGGGCGGCCGCGAGATCGGCTACCTGTTCGGCCAGTATCGCCGCCTGAAGGGCACGTTTGAAAACGGCGTACTGACGGGCAAGGGCTTCAGCTACGGCGGCAGCCTGACTCGCCCGGAGGCGACGGGCTACGGCGCAATGTACTACCTGCAGGAGGTTCTCAAGCACGAGGGCGAGGATATCAAGGGCAAGACGATCGCCTGTGCAGGTTTCGGCAATGTGACATGGGGCATCTGCAAGAAGGCGCACGAGTTGGGCGCGAAGGTCGTCACCCTGTCCGGCCCGGACGGATATGTCTACGACCCGGACGGCGTGTCTTCCAGCGACGAAAAGATCGCATATCTGGTCGAGATGCGCGCCTCCAACCGCAACCGTGTGCAGGACTATGCCGATAAGTTCGGCGTGCAGTTCTTCCCCGGCGAGAAGCCATGGGGCGTGAAGGCGGACGTGATCATGCCCTCTGCGATGCAGAACGACGTGAAGATGGAGTCTGCGGAGAAGATCGTGGCCAATGGCGTGAAGTATTACATCGAGGTTGCGAATATGCCGACGACGAACGATGCGCTGCAATATCTGCTGGCGCAGAAGAACATGATCGTTGCACCGTCGAAGGCAGTCAACGCGGGCGGCGTGGGCGTTTCCGCGCTGGAGATGAGCCAGAACTCCGAGCGTCTGGTGTGGACGGCGGAGGAAGTGGATGCGCAGCTTCACAAGATGATGATGAACATCCATAAGGTGTCGGCGGAAGCGGCAGAGGAGTACGGCCTGGGCTATAATCTGGTTGCGGGCGCGAACATCGCGGGCTTCAAGAAGGTCGCCGAGGCGATGATGGCGCAGGGGCCGTTCTGATTTCTGTATATTTATAAATCTGTGAGGGTGCTGCGAAATGCAGCACCCTCAGCTTGCGAAAAGAGCCTGAAAGATTTCCTCGTTAAGCTGTACACAGTCTGCCGTTCGGCAGGCTGTGTTTTTTGCCGGTAAAAATACGGCAAATCCGGCTGCGGAAGGCTTTCTTGCCGGCTTGCCTGTACAGTAAGTAGCTTCCGGCTACAGGCGGCTTTCTGGCTTTTCGGCGGACTTTCCTGCCTGCCTGAAAATATGTGCCGCCGGGGGATTGTCCGGCCTGAAAGAATGGGACTTCAGCAGTAATAAGATAAGTAAAAATACGAAATACGGTTTATAAATAATGGA
>CABSBF010000072.1 GCA_902475855.1 uncultured Eubacteriales bacterium | reverse complement strand
CCCGGCAGCTCAAACGCATCATTCGCCAGCAGGCACTTCTGCTTTGTCTGATCGGCATTCCGGCGGGGCTGCTGCTGGGCTACGGCATCGGCGCTGTTCTGGTGCCTGTTGTCTTGCGCTCCACCCAGTTGGATGCAGGCATCACCACCATCAGCACATCGCCTGTGATCTTTGTTGGCTCCGTGCTGTTTGCCCTGCTGACGGTGCTCCTGTCCTGTTCCAAGCCCGGAAAAATGGCAGCCAGGGTCTCTCCGGTGGAGGCTACCAAATATACAGATGCGATGCAGACTAAGAAAAAACAGCGCAGTACCCGGGGAGCGAAGCTCCATCAGATGGCCTTTGCCAATCTGGGACGAAACAAGAAAAAGACGGTGCTGGTGGTGGTGTCTCTGGCACTGTCGGTGACGCTGTTCAATGCGCTGTGTGCCTTTGTGGGCGGCTTCAGCATGGAGAAGTATGTATCCTTCATGACCTGCGCCGATTTTATCGTCAGCACGCCCGACTATTTCCGTTACAACCCGGCAGATGAATTCATCACGCCGGAACAGATCGAAGAGATCGCAGCAAACACAAAGGCCAGTCTTTCCGGCACGGGATATGCTGTGCGAAAACCCGCATATCTGTGGATGACGGAGGATGCTCTGCGGCGGGACTATGCAAGGTACGAAAGCGCCGAGCAGTTGGACAGCCATATGAGCCGTCTGGAGCACCGGGGCAATATGGTGATGGGAGATACCAGAATCGAGGCTCTGGATAACAGTCTGTTTGACAAGCTGCAAGTGCTCGACGGAGATATTTCTCCTATGCTGGAGCCGGACAATAACGCCATTGCCATTGCGGTTTCCTTAGATGACTACGGTAATCTGCCCAATCCTGAATACTACCCCAAGGTGGGAGACACGATCACCGCTACCTATGCGGATGATGTGAAATATATCGACAGCCGCACCGGGGAACTCCGCACCGAAGATACACCGGAGGAGTACTTTCAGGAAAAACTGTATGGAGCCAGAGATGTAGAGTACACGGTCTGCGCCTTGGTAGAACTTCCGAATTCCATGAGTTATCGTTATGGTGGTATTGGATATGACGTAGTTTTGTCTGTGGACACCGCACAGAGGGACAGCGGTGGTGCAGCCATTCCGATGCTCTACCTGTTCGACACAGCGGACGAAGCGGACGAGGCCGAAGCAGAGCAATATCTATCGAAGCTCACTGCCGGTGAGTTTTCGCCCTTGATGTATGAAAGCAAGGCCACGGCTCGCTCTGAATTTGCTCAGTTCCGGCAGATGTTCCTTCTGATCGGTGGTATCCTCTGTGCTATCATTGGGCTGGTGGGACTCTTAAATTTCTTCAACGCCCTGATGACCAGTATTCTTTCCCGCCGCCGTGAATTTGCTGTGCTTCAGGCTGTAGGAATGACGAACCGGCAGCTCAAAACCATGCTGATCTACGAGGGGTTGTTTTACGCAATGTCTTCCGTAGCGGCGGCCTTTATTCTGTCGCTGGCGGTGGGACCTCTTGCAGGAAAAATGCTGGGCAGTATGTTCTGGTTCTTTGAGTATCGATTCACCATTCTGCCTGTCCTGCTGACAATTCCGGTATTTCTTCTGCTGGGGTGGCTGATTCCTTGCATGATGTATGACAACGCAGCGAAATGCAGTGTTGTAGAGCAATTAAGGGATGCTCAATAACTGTTAAGCAAAAAACGGCCCTCTGCCAATGAAAAGGCAGAGGGCTGAAATTTCATCTAATGTTATATCCCATATCAAGTCTGCGCATCCAATTGAAATGTGGCGCTCAAATAAACTTGGGATCAAAGAAAAAATAAGTCGAGGGAATTTCCCCCGACTTATTTTTTCGTGCCCTGTACCGTCCGGCCTGCCCCATAGGTCACATTGTGTACCTATGAACATGAACCCTTGAAACTACAGGGTTTTTACTTGTCAGGCGGCTTCAATTCGGATATTTTCGCCTTGGAAGCCTTGCACCGCAACGGCTTGCAAATTTCCGGCAAAAAATACTCGCAATTTTTTTGAGGTACTACTGACGCTATTCGAACCCTCGTCCGAATTTAACACAAGTATTACTCGTCCAGCTTTTGGAACTCATCCAGCCGCAGTTCTCGCTTCAATTCTTCCTCTGTCGGCAGATAGGTAAAATACTTGGATGCGAAGATCTGATGATTATCCTCCGGCAAAGTGTACTTCACAACAGCATCACTTTTATCGGCGCAAAGGACAATGCCAATCGGCGGTGTGTCCCCTTCGTTCATCAACTCACGAGTATAGTAGTTGACGTACATCTGCATCTGACCGAGATCCTGATGCGTAAGCTGTCCCATCTTAAGGTCAATCAACACGAAACATTTTAGGATGTAATTGTAAAACACAAGGTCGATGAAAAAGTCCTGACCATCCAGTGTAAACTTCTTCTGTCGTGCTACAAAGGAGAAGCCTCGTCCCAACTCCAGCAGGAAGTGTTGCAGGTGATCAATCAATGCCTGCTCCAATTCTCCCTCATAAACATGCGTATCCGGTTGGATTTGCAGGAACTCTTACATAGGGGTCTTTGATGATTTTTTCATATTCCGGTTTCGGCTCCGTTGTTTGTATCTCAGCAGCAACAAGCGGTTTATCCTGACTTGCCAAGATTCGCTGATAGTACATCGTGTGGATCTGCCGTTCAAGCTGCCGGACGCTCCATGCGGACTTCGCACATTCTTCCGCATAGAAGGTTCTTTCTTTCTCATTGGGAACGCGCATCAGTAGTCGGTAGTGCGACCAGCTCAATTCAGGACACAGTGTGTCTCGAATTGGATATGCGCAGTAGAACTGGCGCATCTTTCGCAAATTTGACTCGTCAAATCCTTTCCCGAATTCCGCTGTCAGATGTACTGCAGCAGCTTTTTGCCATATCCTGCACGGTCATTTTCTCTGCAGGCTTTGTAGATCTGCTCGCCGATTTCCCAATAGGCCGTCACCATTGCGGAGTTTACTGCCGCACTCAAACTGCGCTATGCAGACACAATGGAATGGCGGATTGAATGATAGGTTTGCTCTGTTGTATAGTTCGTTTGAAGTTCGTTATCCATTCTGTTCACCCCGCTCCTGCAATAATTCTCTCAGAAGTCCTTGGCATCCCGCCAACACATCCTGCCAAGTCCTTCATCACGAACTCCGCCATCGGGCTGTGGCAAATATTGCCCAAGCACACAAAGAGTATCTTCTTCATCGCACTCGCTCTCCTGAGATATTTTTTTCAGTATAGCAGGAAATCGCCTGTTCGTCGAGAGGCATTGAAATGCATTCTTCTGCGAATGGTGCCGGTTGCTACACAATACACAAAGAAAATATTATAATATGGCGTTATCTTGAAATGAGGAGATGATGCTATGCCCAAGAAATACCCGCTCGAGTTCAAAAAGCAAGCGATTCGTCGCTATGAAAAGGGTGAGTCCATTCCGGCTCTCTGCCAAGAACTGCACATATCGCAAAGCACCTTCTATCACTGGCGAAACCAGTACCGTTCCATTCAGACATCTGCCCATACCTACACACCAGCGGAATTTGATATTCTTGTCAGGCGGCTTCAAAAAGCGGAGCACAAGCTCTCTATTATTCAGTTATCCGGTTACCTGTCCAAAGTACCTCTACAGGACAAGTTGGCCACTCTGGAGCATTTTCACAACGAAATGTCAGATTTGTACAGCGTTCACGAATTATGCGAAGCCTTGAATGTGTCCCGCGGCACATTCTACAATCACATTTTCCGCAATCAAATGCGGAAGAAGCGAAATTTGCTTCACCGAAAATTTACCACGGATCACCCAAATCAAGTATGGGTGAGCGATATTACTTACTTCAAAATCAAAAATGCATGGGTCTATCTCTGCGCTATTATCGACCTCTTCTCCCGCAAAGTCGTAGGGTATCAAGTATCCCATGCAGCCAGTACTCGTCTCGTCACAGCCACTTTTCGCAACGCTTATGAAGAGCGAGGTAATCCGAAAAATCTGACATTTCATAGTGATAGGGGTGGGCAGTACATTTCCGCAGCCTTCAGTAAACTTTTACAGCAATATAATGTCAAACAATCCTTCTCAGCAAGCGGCACACCTCTCGATAATGCGGTCGCAGAAACATTCTTTGCCACATTTAAAAAAGAGGAGACCTACCGGCGTGAATACACTTCTGAACGGCATTTTCGGAAGAGCGTGGATGAGTATATCCGTTTTTATAATGAGGTTCGCCCCCATCAAACGCTGAAATACAAGACACCGCAAGCGTTTGAAGCAACATATCAAAGTAGCTATATCGAAAAGCCGTGTTCATATAACGATGCCGGCGTATGAAAACATCTTCGCAATTTTGATGTTTCCCGATACACATTAGCCATACACAAAAAAACGGAAAGCCTTGTATCGCAAGGCTTTCCAAATAAGAAACCACCCGTATTTCGATAAAAAAGTTCGAAACACGGGTGGTGTTCAATTTTTTGTTGTCTGCCGGTCAGAATACCCGGAAGCTACCGCGCGTCAGCGGGATATCCCCGCCGTACTGCCGGAAGTAGTCCAGCAGCAGATCGGACATCTCCGTGCCGATCTCGCGCACGACCGGGCAGCCGACGTAGCAGTCGTACCCGCCCGTGCCGCTGGCGCGGTAGCTGCTCAGACATGCGGTAAATACGTCCGTATCCTTCACGGGCGCTCCGTTGACCGTCAGCTCGGCCACGCGCTTGCCGACCGGCTTTGTGATATCGTAGGCATAGCTCACGCCGGCGTAGTAGTCGTAATTGTAATGCTCGACCTTGGGCTTCAGGAAGCAGTCCGACACGCGCAGCGTGCCGTCCGGGCTTCGGGTGAAGTATTCCGCGCTGCGCTCCATCGCCCTGCGCAGGACCGCGCCGGTGATCTCAAGCACCGTCAGCGTATTCGTGTAGGGATAGGCGTTGAGAATATCCCTGCGGCGCACGGTCTGCGGCAGACCCGCCGCGTCGTTGGCAAGGCTCGTGACCGAAAGCTGCGCGCCGCTCGCGGCAAGCTGCACCGTGTTGAAGAGGTCCGCGAGCGCGGTGCCCTCTGCCGCCATGCGCAGCGGCGTATCCGGCGTCATCGGCGTTTTCAGGTGGCCCACCACCTGATCGAGCCATTCCTGCGCGCCGCGCTCCAGATCGGCAAACTCCGCGAGCCAGTCCGCCCGGCACTCGCCGTGCGCGCGGACCGTTTCGCTGGAAAAGCGCTTTTTGCCGCCGGACACGACAGCCTCCACGCGCAGAAACTCCTGTCCCTTGTCGGACGGCTGCACGACGAACGTGCCGCTCACCGTCTGCCCGGGGACGGACATATGCTGGTGCCCGGTCAACAGAATATCGAAATCCAACTCCCGGCAGATGCGGTAGGCGACGTTCTCGTGGGTCGTGGAGAGCACGCGCCCCGTGGCAAGGTCGCGCTCAAAGCCGCCGTGGTAGACGCACACCGTCAGGTCGACCTGCCCCCGCAGCTTTTCCAGTGCGGCGGCCGCGGCGGGGACGGGGTCGGTGATCGCAATGCCGGCAAGATGCTCCGGCTTTTCCCAGATGTTCACATAGTCGGTCACGATGCCGACGATGCCGATCCGCAGTCCGTTTTCCAGTGTGTGGATGCGCGCGGGAAAGCGCACCCCCGCCCCGTCCCGGCGCACGTTTTCACACACGCAGCAGGCCTGCAGCGCATCGAGATAGCTGTCAAGGTACGGCATCCCATAGTTGAAGTCGTGGTTGCCCAGCGTCACATAGTCATAGCCGCAGCGGTTCATCATGTCGGCAAAGCGCGCGGCGCTGCCGACGGTATCGTGGCAGAAGGCCCCCAGCGGCGAGCCCTGCAGGATGTCGCCGCCGTCGATGACGAGGGTGTTGCCGTCCTTGCGGAAGCGGCTGGCGCACTTGAAGAGCCCCAGCTCCTTTTCCTCGCTGCCGCGGTAGTCGGTGGGGTAGATGTAGCCGTGCAGGTCGGAGGTGAAGTAAATGGTCAGCTTTTTTTCGTCCATACCTTACCCCCGTGCCAGCTTGACGCGGATCTTTGCCGAGATCCACTCGATGATGAGCACCAGCACGATCAGCCCCAGCAGGATTGCGCCGACCTCATTCCAGCGGTACGAGCTCATGGCGAAGATCAACGGCGCGCCGATGCCGCCCGCGCCCACAAGACCGAGCACGGTCGCGTCGCGCAGGTTCATGTCGAAGCGGTAGATAATCGTGGAGGTGAAGTCCGCCGTCAGCTGGGGCAGAATGCCATAACGGATCTTCTGGAAGGTCGTGCAGCCCGCGGCGTCCAGGGACTCCAGGATTCGCTTGTCCAGATCCTCAATGCTCTCAATGAACATTTTTGACACCATGCCGATCGAGCAGAGCGACATCGTCAAAAGGCCCGCAAACGGGCCGGGGCCGGTGACACGGATGAACATCAGGCCGTAGACGAACGCGGGGATGGTGCGGATGCCGGCGATGAGCACGCGGCCGATGAACGCCACGCCCTTCGGCACCAGATTGCTCGCCGACAGAAACGACAGCGGCAGCGAGATCACCGCGCCCACGACCGTGCCGAGGAACGCAATGCAGAACGTTTCCAGCAGCAGGTACGGCACGCCGTTCGTGCCGAAGGTAAACAGCAGCTTTGTCGAGGGATGGAAAATGCCGGAGAGGATGTTCCCCGCCACCTCCAATCCGTTGCCGGTAGAGCTGCTGACCCTCACCGCCGTGCCGGACCAGGCGAGAAGGCAGGCGACGATAAAGGCCGCCAGCAGCTGCCACACCCATGTTTTCGGTGCGGAGGCGTAGGCTTTTTTGATTCTTTCGTTCATTGCCCTTTCCCCCTTACGTCAGGCGCTTGCGCAGCGCGTGGCTGATGCCCTCGATGACCATGACGGTGACAAAGAGGACAATCAGGATCATGCCAAGGCTGTCGTATTCGCGCCAGCCGATCTTTTCATTCATGATAAGGCCCAGTCCGCCCGCGCCCACATAGCCGAGGATGGAGGCATAGCGCACGTTGCCCTCCAGGCAGAACAGTGACACGGACAGATAGGTGGGCAGCACCTGCGGAAAAACGGCGGTCGTAAAGGCGCGCAGGCGCGTGGCGCCCAGCGCCTCCATCGCCTCATAGGGCCCCATATCCACCGTTTCGATGATCTCAAAGAGCTGCTTGCCCACATAGGCAAACGTGAAAACGGCGATGGCGCAGGTACCGGCCATCGTGCCGAGGCCGAAAATGTACGTGGCGATCAGCGCACACACGAGCGTCGGCAGCGTGCGCACAAGGCTCAGAAAAAGGCGCACGAGAAACACCACGGCGCGGTTCGTTACGATATTGCTGGCCGCGGCGATGGCAAACGGGATCGCCAGCACCGCGCCGATGAACGAACCGAGGAAGGACATCTTGATCGTGTCCCACAGCGGCTGCCAGATCTTGCCGAGATAGGCGGTGTTCGGTGGAAACATCGCCTTGAGGATATCGAAGAACTTGCCGCCCTTTGTGACCAACACAGAGAGGTCAAAGCCCGTAATGCGGATGGAAAGAATCGCCAGCAAAGCCACGATCACAATGACCAGCGGCGCGCGGCTGCGCTTTTCCTCCACCCCGGTGCCGTTCGGCAGCGTGTAGATACGGGGCTTGAAGATGCGGTCGTACAGGCTCATACGCTTGCCTCCGTCCCGGTATCCTCCCCGTAGATGGAATCGAGCACCGCCTGATCGACCTTATCAGACGGACCGTCGTAGACGATCTTACCGGCGCGGATGCCGATGATGCGGTCGGCATATTCCAGCGCCAGCTCCACATGGTGGATGTTGAGCAGGATGGAGATGCCCAGCTCCTGATTGATGCGCACAAAGTCCTGCATCACCTGCTTGGCCGTCACGGGGTCGAGTGCAGCGACCGGCTCGTCCGCCAGAATGATGCTCGGGCTCTGCGTCAGCGTCCGCGCCAGCGCCACGCGCTGCTGCTGCCCGCCGGAGAGCTGGTCGGCGCGCATGTACGCCTTATCGAGAATGCTGACCTTGTCGAGCGACTCGAGTGCCTTGAGCTTGTCCTCCTTGCGGAACGCGCCCAGAAGCACGCGCCAGAACGGCATATCCGGCACGCAGGCGGAGAGCACGTTTTTGATGACGCTCGTGCGCGTGACCAGATTGAATGACTGGAACACCATGCCGATGCCGCGTCGGAACTGCCGCAGCGCCTTGCCGGAAAGGGTGCTCACGTCCGTTCCGTTCACCGTCAGCGTGCCGGCGGTGATCCGGTGCATGCGGTTCACCGCGCGCAGCAGCGTCGATTTTCCCGCGCCGGAGCGGCCGATGATGGCGACGAACTCGCCGTCCTGAATGGTCAGGTTCACATCGTCAAGTCCCACCGTGCCGTTGGAATATACCTTGGATACATGGTCAAATACGATCATACGGTTTCCTCTTTTTCTTGAATAAAACGCGGGGAGGACGGCACAGCGGAAGGTCCTCACCGTGCATGTCCTCCCCGCGTTTGGGAAAGTTTTGATTTAGTTCGCGGCGGTCAACTCCTGAATGAGCTTCTGCGCGGCGCGCTCGTTGTCATAGTCGGAGGACTGCGCC
>CABSBF010000071.1 GCA_902475855.1 uncultured Eubacteriales bacterium | reverse complement strand
CCAGATGAGCTATGACGCGCAGAAGGTGACCTATCAGGAGGTCACGATTTTTGACCGACCGGCGTTGTTTACGGAATGCCGCATTGACCGAGCCACCCTGCCGGAGGGCGTATATCGCTACGAGCTGCGCCACGGGGATGAGGATTGGGGAGAACCGAGGGAGTTGGCCCGAAACCTCATGGTCAACTTCTATGGCACTGTCCTCACTCGTGAGCCGTTCCAGCTTCCCATTGATGGGTGGATTCCAATGGAGAATGACAGCCTTTCCTTTCAGGATGGCGGATGCCACACCCTTGCGGAATTTCAGCAGAAATATCCCGCCAGTGATAAGGAGGTCATTGACTTTTACAGCGTCAATGAGCCTGCGCTGCACGCTCTCTATTTCTCCCGCAGCGAGGAACAGGACAAGTCTGCGGGCTGTGTGGGACACCTGCGTGGTGATTTTGGCAGCGGCAAGCAGTTTTACACAACATGGTGGCCCCACCAGCAAGACGCACTGAATACGCCTGAGTTTAAGGCCGATATTGACCGTACCATAAACTGGTTGCGGGAACAGCCGGACTCCCCGCTGCGGGACTTCGACAGCATGAACCGCTACTGCAACCGGTATGAGCAGATCTGCGCCATCAAGGGTGCGTTGCTTCCCTCTTGCGGCTTCATGGTAAAAACAAAGCGGTATGTGTATATGCTCCGCTGTACGCCGGTTAAAGGTGATTACCAGTTTTATATTTACTGTTACCAGCGGAAACCGTTTGAAAAGGCCCAAAAAGAGCAGCAAAAGAATGACCGGCTTGCAGCAAAAAAGCGGGCGGAGCCGGAGAGATAGGAGGTGTTTCCGTGCCGACCAAATTTCAGTTCATCACCGAACTGTACGACCAGACCGTGCGAAGCGTTACCAGCAGCTACAAAAGCTGGACGGGCTTTCTCCGCGCGGCCTGCTACAATTACAAATGCCCCTTCGATGATCAAATTCTGATCTACGCCCAGCGCCCGGACGCCACGGCGGTCCTTGAGATGGAGCGTTGGAACCGTCAGTTTGGCCGCTGGGTCAACCGTGGGGCCAAGAGCATTGCCGTATTTGGTGATGACGGACAAAACTGCCTGAAACTCTATTTTGATGTTTCCGATACCCATGCGTCCCGCTTTGCCCGTCCACTGCCCATCTGGACGATGCACCCGGCCTTTGAGCCGGAGGTCATCGAAACGCTGGAGGCCACCTTCGGCAACCTGTCCGAAAAAGAAAATCTTGCGGACGCCGTGCGCTCTGCCTGCCACAATGCCGTGGCAGATAACATCACAGACTACCTGCAAGATCTCCGCGACTGCCGCGAGGACAGCCTGCTGGAGGAACTGGACGACCTCAATTTAGAGGTGTTCTACCGGGACGCGCTGGAGGTCAGCGTGGCCTATATGCTGATGACCCGGCTGGGCCTGCGGGCGGACGATTATTTTTCGCCCGACGAATTTGCCCATGTTTACGAATTCAACGCACCGCCCACCATCAACGCTCTGGGCATCGCCACCAGCGACATCGCGGAGATGGGCCTGCGGGAGATCAGCCGAACGGTCATGCAGGCTCAGCGGGATCAGTTTTTTGCAAACCGCGCGAGAATCGGTTATGATGACCGCACAGAACAACACGAAACACCCCATGAAAGGAGCGAACAGCATGGAGGTCACTTACAGGATGCAGAACGGCTATCAGGTGCCGAACCTGCTGATGCCGCAGACGCCGGAGGTGCATCTGGGCAAGTACGCGGAACTGCGGAGAGCGTACCTGAAGAAGCACCGCAGAGTGCTTTACACCAACCTCAAGACCAGCGGCAAGCTGACGGAGCATCTGGCAGAGATCGAGCAGACCGCGCGGAAGATGGTGGAGCAGACCGTGGCGCGGATGGCGAGAGCCGAGGGCGTGACGGAGGAGCTGAAAGCGACCGATCCCATGCGCTGGACGGGCCTGATGAACAATCTCCGGCACAGCGCGGAGGAGCTGGTGCTCAGCGACCTGATCTACGCCTGACAACTAAAGAACCCACAGAGGCAGGAAGTGATGAACGTCCTGCCTTTGTCGATCACAGCGGGGATTATGTGCTGCTGGACCGTTTGCGCGCCGACTGTGACTACTTCCTCGGCGCCGGTGGCCGGAGTGAAAAGCATTTGTGGGCAGGCAATGTCCACGCGCAGATCAAGAAAATACGGGAGCTGTATGTCGCACTCCCGGAAAAACCGGAATGGCTGACCACAGAAGCCATTGACCGCTACGCTGCGCAGATGGCAGCGCGCTATCAGGTCGCTGCCTATCACCATTTTGAAAACGGCTTTGACGATAAGCTGGATTATCAAACGCTGGAAGAAGCGGAGGCCGCAGCGCAGGGCTATGTTGCCGGTACGATGGAGAGCGACGGTTTTGCCTATGACGGCGCTGCCGTCTATGACGCCGAAACACGCCAGTGCCTCCGCGTCTACGGTGATTACCCGGACGAAAAGGCGCAGGAACAGGCAGCAGCCTTTGCGCTGGAGCATGACACCGCACAGCAAAATACCGCAGTACTGCCCGCTTTTCTGGATATGCATCTCATTGAAGCGAACCTGCTGGACGACGGCGGGCGCAAGCACAAGCGGCAGGAGATCTTTGAATACTTTCAGGCACACAAGAGCCTTGCGGAGCGCACAGAGTTCTTAAAAAACAGCTACAACGATATATGGGTGGAGGTACTGACCGACGGTGTTCGGACAGGCTACCATGCCGAGAAAGACGGACTTTTGATGTGGGAGGGCAGCTACCTCTCCCGCACCTCGGAGTCCGTTTTTTCATGGTCGGTCATCACCGAAATGACCGAGGGCCTGATCGAGCGCGGCGAGTACAAGATCAAGCTGGGCCTGCAAAATGCCCCAATCGTCGCGGAGCAGCTTGCCCTATTCGACATGGGCGGCGACGCCCCGGTGTACGAGGCTCCGGCAGACGCGCCCTCTGGCATTCTGGCCCCGGCCCGCACGGTGCCGCAGGCGGTCATTGATCTGGCGCTCTGCACGGGCGGCAATGAACCCAACAGCGCGGAGCGCATCGCAGTGTTCTATATGCGGGAGCGGTCAGGGCAGGAAAATATCTCATTTCTGCGCCGGGAGTTTGGCAGGGCGAACGGGCGCGGCATCGAGTACGAGGGCCGCAAATATGCCGTGTGGTTTCTGGAGGACGGCATCCACCTCGCCCAAGGGGACAGCGTCCGCACCGGGTACAGCAAAACCATGGTCACATGGGAACAGGCGTCGGCTCGCATTCTGGAGCTGCTGGAGGCGGGAACTTATCTCTCCGCGTCCGAGCTGGCGCAGGCCCCGGACAAGGTACTGCACGAAGCGATGGACGCGCTTTTGATGACGGCCCGTGACCTAAACGAAGAAGGCCGCGCGCAGGGCCTATTCCCGCAGACTTTGACCATCCATGACCAGCACAAGGGCTACCCGGAGCTGGACGAGGATATGGTTGCGTTCGCAAAGACAGAGGGCGGTCTGCAAACGCTGGCGCAGGAATATCACAATTTCCTTGACGCCTACGCCGCGGCCCCGGACATCATGCGTTTCCGCATCAGCGGCTATAACACGCACCGGATCGGTGTTGTGCTGGATGGCCTCTCCTACCCGGAACGTAGCTTCACCGCCCAGCCCAGCTTCCTGCGGCAATGCAAAATGTTCATCACACAAGACGAGATCGACGGTTTTTTCCTCTGTGACCATCTGGATAGCCGACTGGCCGTATATTCTCACTTCTGCTACCCCCACACGCCGGAGGAGCATCAGAAATTCATCAAGGGCAGCTTTGGTGAGTACAGCGGCGGTGGCCGTGCCGGATACCAGCACACGAAAACATCAAAAGGGCTGGAGTATGAGCGCGACTATAATTTCAAGAAATATGATACCGTCCATCTGACCATCCCTAATGTGGTCAAGGAGTATGAGCGCCTGATCGCGCAGAAACGATTCCCTGGTGAGGATGCTATCGCCAAAATCCCGGAATATGAGCGTGGGCAGTTGGCTCGAACCGTCTATAACGGTTTTTACGATGCGCCGGACGATGTTCCGCGTCCCTATCCCAAGGGCGCGGATTATTACGATGCGCTTCCCATGATCGAGGAGCAGCTGCAAGATAAGGGCGAGACTGCGGAAATGCTGGCGGCGTTGACCTCCCGGCTGGATGGGACGGACGAGAGTGACCGTTTCTATGATTCCGTCCGCCGCGCAAAGGAGCAGCTTTCCGAATATGTGGACGGCACTTTCAGCCTGTTCAACCACCGGCATGATGCTCCTCAGCAGGAACGCAGCTTTGTGGAGCAGGTCGCAGAGGATGCAGCACGGCTTGCCGCAGAGCAGCCGTCCGCCTATGAGCGGTTCAGCGTGATCGAAACGGACGACGGCTACGCCGTCTGGGACGATATTCGGGACGAAATTTATGTTGACAGCGAGGGCGTCCGTGAGACCTTCCCCAGCGAGTGGCAGGCTGAGGATTATCTGGAGCAGGTCAGAAAGGCAGTCAACGAAAAGGAAGCGGCGGAATGGCTCTATGTGGAGCAGTCCAGGAACACCGCAGCGAAGCCGGAGCAGCCGCAGTCCGAACCTGTTTCAACTGCCGATCCCGTTATCATTGGCACACGCCTGACCATAGATGGACGGCAGTTTGAAGTGGACAGCGTAGACGATCATACGCAAAGGGTATCCCTTCGGGACGTGACCTTTGAGGCCGGAACGGGATTTCCTATCTTCCGAAAGGAATCCATCGACTATGTCCGCGCTCACATGGAGCAGCCGGACACGGTGCGGGAAACCGCAGCACCGCAGACGGACGAGCCGCCTGCGGCGCTCACCCCGCCGAAAAAGAAAAAACGGAACGCGCTTGCCTATCCGCTGGACGCGGATGGCCGGAACTACCGCATCACCGATGACCATATCGGAGAGGGCGCGCCGCTGGAGCGTTTTCAGCGCAATCTGGACGCGATCCGCACCCTGAAGGCCATAGAAGCGGAGAACCGCACCGCCACAGCGGAGGAACAGGCTGTGCTGGCACAGTATGTGGGCTGGGGTGGTCTTGCCGACTTTTTTGATGAAAAAAACGCCCGGTACGGTGAACTGAAAGACCTGCTGACGGACGCCGAATACGCCGCCGCCCGCGAATCCACGTTGACGGCGTTCTTTACGCCGCCTGTGGTCATCCGCGGCATCTATGCCGCCCTGGGGCAGATGGGCTTCACGCAGGGCAACATTCTGGAGCCAGCCTGCGGTATCGGCAATTTTCTCGGTATGCTGCCGGAAAGCATGAGCGGCAGCAAGCTGTATGGCGTGGAACTGGACGATCTCTCTGGCCGCATCGCCCGCCAGCTTTATCAGAAAAGCAGTATTGCAGTGCAGGGCTATGAGAAGACTTCCTTCCCGGATAACTTTTTCGATGTTGCCATCGGCAATGTGCCGTTCGGCCAGTTTCGTGTGCCGGATAAGCGGTATGACCGGCTGAATTTCCCCATCCACGAGTATTTCGTGGCCAAAGCGCTGGATCAGGTCAGACCGGGCGGCGTCATCGCCGTTGTGACCTCCAGCTACACCATGGACAAGCGCACCGCCAGCGCGCGAAAATACATCGCGCAGCGCTCGGAGCTGCTGGGGGCGATTCGCCTACCCAACAATGCGTTCAAGGCCGCGGCAGGAACCGAGGTCGTTTCAGACATTCTGTTCCTCCAAAAGCGGGAACGAATGGTGGATATAGAACCCGAATGGGTACACCTTGCCACCAACGAGGACGGCATCCAGATGAACAGTTATTTCATCGACCACCCGGATATGATCTTGGGCGAGATGAAGATGGTGTCCGGGCCGTTCGGCCCCACGCCTACCTGCGAGCCGTACCCGGAGCAACCGTTGGAAGCGCTGCTGGCGGAAGCTGTTCAGAATGTCCACGGCGAGATCACCGCTTATGACCGGGAGGAAGAACTGGAGGGCGAGGATCATTCCATCGAGGCCGATCCCGCTGTCCGCAACTTCTCCTATACGCTGGTAGCGGGCCAGATCTACTACCGGGAAAACAGCCGCATGAACCCGGAGGAGGTATCCAAGACGGCAGAGAGCAGAATCCGCGGCATGATCGAGCTGCGGGACTGTGTGCGGACGCTGTTGGAATACCAGACCGAGGACTATCCCGATGAAGAAATCAAGGCGCAGCAAGCAAAGCTGAATGCCCTCTACGATGCCTTCACCAGAAAATACGGACTCATCAACTCTCGCGGCAATGCCATTGCCTTCGATCAGGACAGTTCTTACTTCCTGCTCTGTTCGCTGGAAATTCTGGACGAGGACCGGAACCTGAAAAGAAAGGCGGACCTGTTCACCAAGCGCACCATCCGCAGCCACAAACCTGCTGAAAAGGTAGACACAGCGGTGGAGGCGCTGGCGCTGTCCATCGGGGAAAAGGCTCATGTGGATATGGACTATATGGGCAGGCTCACCGGCAAGGACGAGGAGACGCTGTTTTCTGAACTGGCCGGCGTGGTGTTCCTGAACCCTGCTTACACCGGCGAAAACGATGGGCATGAGAAATACCTGCCTGCGGACGAATATCTTTCCGGCAATGTGCGTCAGAAATTGGCGGTTGCTCAAGGCAAGGCGGAGCAGGACACGCAGTATCAGATCAACGCTGAGGCATTGGCGCAGGTGCAGCCCACCGACCTCACTGCCAGCGAGATCTCCGTCCGGCTGGGCGCTACATGGCTGGACACCGAATATGTCCGCCGGTTTATCTTCGAAACGCTGGGGACACCCCGCAGCGCGCAATGGGGCATGAAGGTCCACTATTCTAAAATCACCGGTGAATGGCGCATCGAAGGCAAGAGCAAGGATCGCGGCAATGTGAAGGCCATCAGTACCTACGGCACACAGCGCATCAACGCCTATGAAATCATCGAAGTTACCTTGAATCTGAAGGATGTCCGCATTTTTGATTACCACTACGATGAGGAAGGCCGCAGAATTGCCGTTCTGAATAAGAAAGAGACAGCCATCGCCCAGAGCAAGCAGGAACTCATTAAAGACGCTTTTGCTGAGTGGATCTGGAAAGACCCGGACCGGCGCGAGGCTATCTGCAAAACCTACAATATCCTGTTCAATTCTAACCGTCCCCGTGAGTATGATGGCAGTCACATCAGCTTTTCAGGCATGAACCCGGAGATCACACTCCGCAAGCACCAAGTTAATGCCATAGCACATATTCTCTACGGCGGAAATACGCTGCTGGCGCATGTTGTCGGTGCGGGTAAGACGTTTGAGATGGTCGCGGCGGCGATGGAATCAAGACGGTTGGGCCTGTGCCAGAAATCTCTTTTTGTGGTGCCCAACCACCTGACAGAGCAGTGGGCCACTGAGTTTTTGCAGCTCTATCCGGCAGCGAACATCCTTGTCGCTACCCGTAAGGATTTTGAAACCAAAAACCGCAAGAAATTCTGTGGTAGGATCGCCACCGGCGACTATGATGCCGTTATTATTGGGCATTCGCAGTTTGAGAAGATCCCCATGAGCGTAGAGCGCCAGCGGGCCATTCTGGAACAGCAGATCGACGAAATTATGATGGGAATTTCAGAGGCCAAGCGAGAAAAAGCGGAGAAGTTCACCATCAAGCAGATGGAGAAAACCAAAAAGGGCCTGCAAGCCAAGATCGACAAGCTGAATGACCAGAGCCGCAAGGACGATGTGGTCACCTTTGAGGAACTGGGCGTTGACCGCATCTTCATTGACGAGTCGCACTATTTTAAGAACCTCTTTTTGTACACGAAAATGCGGAATGTGGGCGGTATTGCCCAGACGGAAGCACAGAAAAGCTCAGACCTCTTTATGAAGTGCCGCTACCTCGATGAGATCACCGGAGGGCGCGGCATTGTCTTTGCCACCGGCACCCCCATTTCCAACAGCATGGTGGAGCTTTACACCATCCAGCGGTATTTGCAGATGTCGGCGTTGGAGGAGCAGGGCTTGCAGCACTTCGATAGCTGGGCGGCGAACTACGGCGAGACCGTCACCGCCATCGAGCTGTCTCCCGAGGGCACCGGTTACCGGGCCAAGACGCGGTTTGCCAAGTTTTATAACCTGCCGGAGTTGATGAGCGTATTCAAAAATGTGGCGGACATTCAGACGGCGGATATGCTCAAGCTCCCCGTGCCGGAGGCGCATTACCACAACATCGCCTTGAAGCCATCGGAGTATCAGAAAGAGATCGTGGCGTCGCTGGCGGAGCGTGCTGAAAAAGTCCGCAACCGTGAGGTGGACAGCAGCGTGGACAATATGCTGCTCATTACCAACGATGGCCGCAAGCTGGCGCTGGATCAGCGGCTGGTCAACCCCATGCTTCCCAGCGATCCCAACAGCAAAGCCGCCAAGTGCGCGGAAAATGTGTTTGAGATCTGGCAGCGCACCGCGGACAAGCGTTCCACCCAAATGATTTTTTGCGACCTGTCCACCCCAAAGGATGACGGAACCTTCAGCGTTTATGATGATATTCGCGCGAAATTGCTGGAATTGGGCGTTCCCGAAAACGAAATCGCCTTCATCCACAACGCCAAGAGCGAGGTGCAGAAGAAAGATCTGTTCGGCAAAGTGCGGAGCGGTCAGGTGCGTATCCTGCTGGGCAGCACCCAGCGCATGGGCGCCGGCACCAACTGCCAGCAAAAGCTTATCGCCCTGCACCACCTCGAATGCCCGTGGCGTCCGTCCGACCTTCAGCAGCGGGAGGGGCGCATTATCCGGCAGGGCAACGAAAACCCGGAGGTAGACATTTACAGCTATGTCACCGAGGGCACCTTCGACGCCTATCTTTACCAGCTTGTGGAGAGCAAGCAGAAATTTATATCGCAAATCATGACCAGCAAATCGCCTGTTCGCTCCGCCGAAGATGTGGATGAGCAGGCGCTTTCTTATGCCGAGATCAAGGCGCTGG
>CABSBF010000070.1 GCA_902475855.1 uncultured Eubacteriales bacterium | reverse complement strand
AGACCACCATTACTATAACCATAGGAGGATCCTTTTTCTAGGCATAGCTAAAGCTTTTTGGAACCACCGGCACTGCCGGTGGTTTTCTTGCTACAAAAAGGCTGCTGTGCCGATATGGCACAGCAGCTTTTTTGATTCATTTACGCCTTCCGGCGCTTTTTCAGCAGCACCAGAACCGCCAGAGCCAGCATGGATGCGCCGCCCAGTGTGAGCCAGAGGGTGAGGTTCATCCCGTCGCCCGTCTTGGGATTGGCCGGAATTTCCTCCTGCTGCACATAGCCGCAGACAGTGCAGGTGCGCTCGCGTGCGCCCGCCGTCTTGCCCGTGGCCTGCTTAGTCACAGTCCACGCGCCATAGGTATGCGGCTTGGCCTCGGTCTTTTCGCCGCAGGAACAGGCCGTCCAGTGGCCGTTTTCGTCATGCTGCTGGAGGAAGGCATGAACGTGGCCGCTCAGTTCAACATCCGTCATGTTGTAAAGAGCCTTCTTGCCGTCGAGCATCCGGAAGTATGCCGCCAGCGCCATATAGCACTGCTCGGTGGACATCTGGTCGGCCGTCTGTGCGTCGGCATAGCCGAAGCTGCCCTTTCCGGTGTAGAATTCGCACATGGCCTCCAGCACGGACACGCCCTCCTTCCGGAAGCGTTCATCCTTGAAGGCGTCGATGTTCAGCGCGGACAGCGCGATCACAACCTGCGCAGCGGTATTACTGTTGTTGCTGCCCCAGGAGGCGAAGCCGCCGTTCTCCTCCTGCATGGCGGAAAGAAGCTCGATCGCCTTTTGCGTCGCCGCCGCAACGCGCTCGTCGGACTGATAGGGTGCCAGCGCCTGAAGCGCCATTGCCGTCAAATCGGCGTCGGCATCGCCGTCAAGCGACCAGCCGCCGTTATCGAGCTGTGCGTCAAGGATGCAGTCGAGCAGCGCCTCGCGGGTGATCTGCTTGGTGCTGTCTGCATTCTTGGGAAGGTCATAGTCGCGGCAGTCCAGCGCCAGCAGCGCGAAAATCGGGCCGTTGATGCCCTGCTTCTTGACGTAGCTCAGGTCGCTCAGACCACGCAGCAGGTCGTGTCCGCCCACATCGGTCACATCGTAGCCGGCTGCGGACAGGGCGAGAATCAGGCGGGAGTTGTCCGTGGACACTCTGGGACTGAGCTGACCCTTTTCGTTGATGTGCTCCTGCACATACTTCACGACGTTCTGATAATACTCCTCGTTGGTTGCAAAGCCGCTGCGGGCAAGACCCAGCACCAGCCATTCGCCGCCGACGGAGCCGACCTGCGGTGCGTTGGCCTGTGCGGTCGCGTTGAGCGTCGCGCCGGTCTGCTCGTAGATATCGCGGATGGACGCAAGTGTTTTTTCTGCCTGCGACTGGCCGCGCTCGATCTTGAGCAGATAGAACACGGGTTCCTTGTCGCCGTTCTGCACGAGCACGCGAACGAGGCGCTCGCCGGTTTCCGGAACGCTCACCGTCACGCTCTCGCCGGAGGCGACGCGGGTGTTGTTGATGTAGATGTTGTCGTCGTCCGCCGTGCCGTTGACGCTCAGTGCAAGCTCGCTCATGCCGTCGGCGCTGACGTGGCAGACCTGCTCGGTCAGCTCCACGGTCTTTTCATAGCTGCCGTTTGCAAGCGTCACGCCCGTGGGCTGTGCGGTCTTGCCGACGGCTTCTTCCTGTGCGGCAGTCAGCACAAGCTGCGTGACCTCGGTGGACTTTTCATTGAATGCGCCCGCCCAGATATTGGAGGCGGTTGCCACCTTGACGTAGTGGACATCGGTGAGCTTCACGGGGCTGCCGTTGGCATCCACAGCCCACGCAAGGTCAAAGCCGTTGCTGGTAGCCCCCTCCGTATAGGGGTTGACATCCGCGCCGATGCTGCCATTAATAAAGCAGTCGGCGTAGCCGAACTTCGTCTCCGCCGCAAAGGAAGAGGTCTGGCTCGTGCCCATGATGGTACCGTCTTCCTTCGATTTGAGCACCACACCGGTAAAGGTGTAGCTGTCGCGGCTGCCGACGTCGTTCATGTAGTAGACGGACTGCTGCGGCCACGCAACTGCCGCGCCAGCGATCATGGAATTACCCTGATTGTCCGTCCACTCAGACTTTCCGTCCGCACGCTTGGTATAGCTGATGGTGTAGTCCCAGATGGCCTTGTCTTCATAGTGCTCAGAGCCTGCCAGTGCAAACCAGGTCTTGCCGTCCTCGGAAACATAGACCTGTCCGGGCTCTGCCGCGCTTCCGCCGTTATCGAAGGAGTTGCCGTAGACATAAAAATCAATGCCGTACTTGTTGTTCGGATTGTCCGTGATGGCGTTTTCGAAATAGTAGGTGATATAGCCGCCGAAGTTGCCGAGGGACTTCAGAGAGCCGTTGAGCGTAACCTCCGGAGAAACGCCGAAGCCCGCATTGGTATACTGGCTGCCAATGCAGAGGTAGTCGACCACCTTGTCCGGGCCGGCGTACTTGCTCTTTGCAAGCAGCTTGATGCTGTAGCTGTTCGTCAGACCGTTTTTCGCCGTGACGGTCAGGGTCTGTGCGGAGGTCTTGAGTGTCAGGGTGTAGGCGCCGTTCTCGTCCGGTGTCTGCTCGGCGCCGCCCAGCTTCACAGTCGCGCCCTCGCTCACGGTGTAGGTCAGGGTGCCTTCCTTCGTGCCGTTCGGGACGACGATGGTGTAGGAATACTGTGCCGGGTCAAATTCGGGATACCAGTCGCCCTGCTCGGTCTTTGCCGTCAGAAGCTGTGCGTCCGATGCGCTGACATCAAGCTGCACGACCTCAAAGGTGTACTCCACAGGCTCGCCCTCGGCAAAGCCGTCCTTGCCCGCCTTGACGTTGTCCGTGTAGGTCTTGTCGTCGAGGAGCTGGAGCTTGACGGTCGCCTTGCCCCAGCTGAAGCCCAGCTTTTCGGTCGTGCCGCCGCCCTGCGGAAGCTCCGTCCAGCTCTCGCCGTCGGCGCTGTAGCGCAGGTGCTGATAGGCCGTGCTTGCGGCAAAGTTCAGGGAGAAATTCTTTTCATTTTCGAAAAGGAACACGCGGTAGCTGTAGTGGTTTGCCGCCGTACCGGTAGCGCGGTTGCTGCCGCTCATCACATAGTTGCCGTCGGCATCCAGACGGAACACGGTGCCTTCGGCGTAGTTTTCGTACTTGGTTGCCTCCAGTGCGCGGCCGTCCGGCACGAGCACAAGACCGGTGGTCGTCTTGATCGCCTTCGAGGTATCACGCGGGCGTGTAACGTTAAAGGTGTAGACCGTCTTCTTCTCGGGGTCTTTCTTATCTGCCAGCGTGATGGTCATGACGGAGCCGTCAAAGGGCTGGTCGGGCAGGGTGGTCATCTTGCCGCTGTTGACCGTGACCGTCTGCTTGTCGCCGCTCACATTCGTGTATTCCGCAGTGGCGGTGTACTTTTCTGTATCATAGATTGTCCCCGCCTGCAGGATCAGGCTGCTGGTCGTATAGGCCTTAATCGTAAGATCGTATTCCAGCTTTGTGGGCTGGAAGGTTTCCCCGGCCTTCCACGTGGAGAGCGGATTGGCCATGAATTCCATCGCCTCAAAGTAGGGCGTCTCGGCGTCCGTGACGACGACCTTGATGCCGCCGGTCTTTCCCTGATCGTCTTTAGCGGTAACGATCGCGGAGCCGACCGCCTGCGCGGTGATCTTGCCGGTTTCATCCACGGTCACAACGTCGGGATTTGCGCTCTCCCACGAAGCAACGCCGTGCCCCTCTTCGCAGTAGGCCGTGAGCTGTGCAGTGGGATGGGGCTGCTCCTTGCTGACTTCCAGATAGGTCTTGCCCTGCTTGCCCGCCGCATCCTCCACGGCAACACCCTTGACGGTGATCTCCGCAGCGGAAGTCATGGTTTCGTCAATGTCCAGTGTAAGCTGCACCTTGACCTTGCCGGGGCGGTAGAGGTTGAAACCGATCTGGCTTCCCTTGCCCGGCTCCTCCGTCAGCGCAGCAACACCCTCGGGGATCTCATAGCTCCAGACGGTGTGATTCTTCACGCCGCCGGTGATGGAAACGGACTTTGCCGACTGGCCGTCCTTGGACAGATCGACGACCTTATTGCGGTTATATTCGCTGATCTCGTAGCCGGTGAATTCCAGCTTACCCGTCGCCTTGACGGAAGGATCCGCCACGGAGGCCGCGGTATAATAGAAGTAAGATGTGCTGCCGGTGCCGAGAGAAGTCGTGATGGTAACAAGGCCGTTCTTGTCGAGCGTACCGGTCCAGGTGCTGGTGCTCGACCACTGCACCGGTGTTTCCTTGCCGTTCTGATCATAAGCCTTGAGTTGGAAGGTGTCGCCCTTCTTACCCACGAGCTGGCCGTTCAGCTCACGGCTGCCGACATACTTCACTGTAATGCTCTCCGGCGCACCCACGACCTCAAAGGCCACGGGATTCATCAAACAGTAAAGGCCGTTTTCTTCATTGCCGGTCGCGGCAAGATAGTACGTACCTTGCTTTTCGGGCGCCTTGACGGTTGCATAGTAGTAATTGTCCTCGTCGTTCTCATCCGCTGCGGTCACAGCGCCGGCAATGGCCGTCGTCGCGCCGGTTTCGGCATCGACCCATACAAGCTGCACGCCCTCAAGGAGTTTGGCAGCCTTTTTCAGGTCTTCGGGGGTCTTGTGGCGGTAGCCCTCCATTGCATAGAAGCCGCTGACGGTCACGTTGAAGCTCTGGCCAGCACCTGCGCCCACCGGCGCGTTGAGCCAAGTGTAGTAGTCGCTGTAAGCGGTATCGTCACCCATGATGTAGAAGTCCAGAACGTCGCCGTCCTTGATCTCCTGCGTCGTAACGAAGGTGCCGTTGTAGCCGGGGCCGTAAGCGGAGGGTGTTCCGTCGTTCGGATAACCCTCGTTGAGATAGAAGCCGCTGGCATAGGTGCTTTCGCCGAAAATCTTGCTGATCCAGCCGGTGGAACCGACCTCGAGGTAATCCTTTGCGGTTTCCTTCGTGAAGGCCTCGCCGAAGGTCAGCTCATGGGCGCGCACCAGCGCGTCAAGTGCGGAAACGCCGTCGACCTTATCGGTATAGCCATAGGTTTCCGCAAGCTTGGCCGAAACGGTCTCGGTCTTCAGGCCGTGCAGATATCCGCCCGCCATCTGGCTGCGGATGGTCACGCTGGCGCTGTTCTTCTTTTCCGTCACGGTGATGGTGTAGGTTTCCACCGTCGCCTTGGAAGCGCTCATGGCGTCCCAGTTTTCGTCGCCGCAGGTCACGGTGATGACGCTGCCTTCCTTGACCGGCAGACCGGCCGTGCGCTTGTACTCCTTGCCGTCCACGCCGATGCGCACCTGGAAGCGCTTGTTGGCCGCCTCCGCGGTGAGATGCACCGTTCCTGCCGGAACGGTCAGCGTATAGGCATGGGTATTCTTGTCAAAGGCAGGAGAGAGTGTGCCCTTATCCGCCGCCAGGCTCTTGAGGGTGCGGTCGGAGCTGCTCCAGTCGTTACCCAGGTCGGCGCCCCACGCGCAGGTGTACTGCATGTGGATCTCATCACCCGCACTGAGCTTGCCGTTGGCCACCGTGTAGCTGCCGAGGCCGGCATTGGTGAAGAAGTCGTTAAGCGTGCCCATCCAGCCGGACTTTTCGCCGCCGTCAAACTCCTTCAGACCGTTGATTTCGCTGATGTAACCTGCCGCCGCGCCGGTCTGGGAATAAGTCCCCAGCGCGTCAACAACGCAGGTCAGCACGGTGGAGGATGCGGTCAGATCGACCCATTTGTCCACCAGAACGCCCTCCCATGCCGCGCCCTTGGCTTTGGCATAGGTCGCGTTCTCCACGATCACGCGGACCTGTCCCGCATGATCTTCCGCGATGGCCGTCATCGGGAGCATGCCGAGAAGCATGACAACGACGAGCAGCCAGCTCAGGATCCGTTTTTTCATTGTTTCCTTCCTTTCTTCGCTGCATCCGTCCGGAAATATGAAAAAGCCATGGCAGAGGGCATACCTCTGCCATGGCCGGATCTTTCCATGTTCCCCTACTGTCCGCGCAAACTGCGCCTTCAGCCTCGAGCATCGTTGACCTTCTGGCTCGTGCATTGGGGAAAATTCCTGCGTTTTTTGTCCTACCTTCTCAGTTTCCCAATGGCCGGCTCACGCCGCGGGCAAAAAACTCCTGCACTTACAGCACCGGGATGTGCTCCGGACTCCAACCGGATTTCCTGATTCCAACGCCTGCCCCAAAAGGGCAGTCTTCACGCGGAACGCGATGCAGCTTATTTCATTTTTGGGTTTTCCACCCACAAGGATAGCATTTTTTCCGGCAGTGTCAACACCTTTCTGTCGACTTCCGTCCCCTTTCCGCAGCATTTTCGCAGACAAACGTTCCGGGCACGGCATGAAAGGCCGAACAGACCTCTATCGTCACGCGAAAGCGCCGCGCAAGCTCCACACAGCGGTCGTGCAGCACCTGTGCGCCGCCGCGCGCAAGTGTCAGCATCTCGCTGTAGCTTATGGTATCATACTTCACTGCGTCGGGGAATTTCCGCGGATCTTTGCTGTAGATGCCGTCCACATCGGTATAGATGCGGCAGCAGTCGGCGTGCAGGAAGGCCGCCAGCGCGACGGCCGTGGTGTCCGACCCGCCGCGCCCCAGCGTCGTGACGTCTCCCGTGCCATTGACGCCCTGAAACCCCGCAACAAGGACGATTTTCCCCTGTGCCAGTTCCCGCTCGATGCGTCCTCCCTCCAGTCGCAGCACGTGCGCGCTGCCGTGGGTGTCCTCCGTGCGCAGGCCCGCCTGCCAGCCGCACAGGCTCACCGCCGGAACGCCCAGCCGCCGCAGTGCCATGGCGCACAGGCTCACGGAGCAGATTTCCCCCGTGGACAGAAGCTGATCCAGCTCCCGCCCGGCGCAGTCCGGATCAATCTCCCGCGCTCTGGCGATCAGCGCATCCGTGGCAGCACCCTGTGCCGACAGCACCGCCGCAACCTCGTGTCCCTCGCGCCGCAGGGCGGCCATGGTGCGCGCCGCGGCATAGAGCCGTTTTGCATCCGCCACGGAGGTTCCGCCATATTTCAGCACATATCGTGCCAAGAATTTCTCCTCCCTTCCGGCAGGAAGCGTCCTGCCCTGCTCCATGCTATGCCGTTTCCTCTTTTTTCGGCACGTTTTTCCGATTTACTTTTTCGCGGCGGCGTGGTAAACTAATCGCAGTTTCAGAAAAAAAGGAAGATTCTCATGTTTACCGGATTTACTCCCGAAGCGATCGACTTTCTCTGGGGTCTGCGCCTGAACAACAACCGCGAATGGTTCCAGGAGCACAAGCAGCAGTATCAGACCGCGCTCTATGCGCCAATGAAGGCGCTCTCCGAGGAATTGACGGAGGCCTTTGCCCAGACTGAAGGGCTCAAAATGCATCTTTCCAGAATTTACCGGGATATGCGGATGCACCCGCCGGTACCCTATAAAGAAAGCCTGTGGATGTGCCTGCGGCGCGACGGCGGAAGCTGGCTGGAGCATCCCTGTCTGTTTTTTGAGCTGACCTCCGAGGGCTACAGCTACGGCTTTCTGCTCTGGGGCCCGAAGGCCGAGGCTATGAACCGCTACCGCGAACAGCTCTGCGACCGCAAGGAGGAATTCCTGAAGCTCGCAAATAACATAGAGCGGCAGACCGGCCTTGCCATTTCCGGTAAGCGCTACGCCCGCCCTAAGGACTGCCCCGATCCCCGGTTGGAGCCCTATTACAGCCTGAAAAATCTCTTTGCAATCTCCGAGCACCCTGTGGAAGATGCACTCTTTTCGCCGGAGCTCGGCAGGCAGGTACGCGACACACTGCTGGCGCTGCTGCCGCTGAACGAATTTTGTCAGAATTTTGCATTTTAATTTCTGCAAAAACTTGAAAAAATAAACCCATGGAATGCTGCGCTTCCCGCAGCTCCAATGGGTTTCATTTTTTGTCAAGGAAATCCGGCATAGATTTGCTAATCCGCCGCGGCAGTTTTCCGGCCATATTAGTAAGGCGAAAAAGCGGTGGGAGGAAGCAAGCATGAAGCATTTTTTGAAAACGGCGGCAACCGGCGTTCTGCTGGCGCTGCTGCTGTCCGGCGGCGTGGGCGCGGCGCGGACGGATTTTCTGATTCCGGGCGGTGAAACGATCGGCCTTCAGGTGCAGTTCGGCGGCGTCTGCGTCGCCGATCTTTCGGAGAGCAACCCCTGTGCCAAAAATGCCGGCCTGCAAAAAGGCGATCTGATCTGCAAAATTGACGATGCGCCGGTCACGACGGCGCAGGAACTGTCCGAGGCGGTCCGCCGGTCGGAGGGGCGGCCGCTCCGTCTGACCGTCCGGCGCGGCGCGGAGGAAAAAACGTTTCGCTTCGCGCCGCAGCTCACCAAAGACGGCTGGCGGCTTGGGCTGTACGTCCGCGACGGCATCAACGGCATCGGCACCGTCACCTATTATGACCCCGCGACCGGCGCATTCGGCGCGCTGGGACATGGCATCGGCGAGGGTGACCGGCTTCCGCAGCTTCGCGGCGGCAGCGTTTTTGATGCGCAGATCGTTTCCGTCAGCCGCGGCAGGGCAGGCACGCCCGGTGCGCTGCAAGGTGCTGCGGCCTCCGGGCAGGCCATCGGCAGCATCCGGCGCAACACGGAAAGCGGTGTGTTCGGCACTATCCGTCTCCCGCAAAAGCAGGCTATCCCGGTCGCACGCGCAGAGGAGGTACGCACGGGGCGCGCCAGCATCTGCTCCTGTGTGAGCGGCAGTGCGCCGCAGGTCTATGAGATCAACATTTTGCAGCTCGATTTTCAGGATGCGCACGACCGGAATTTTCTGATTGAGGTGACCGACCCGGCGCTGCTAAGCGCCACCGGCGGCATTGTGCAGGGGATGTCGGGCAGCCCTATCATACAGGACGGCAAGCTTGTCGGCGCGGTGACGCATGTGCTCATCAACCAGCCCTCGCGCGGCTACGGCATTTTCATCGAAAATATGCTTGAAGCGGCGCAGGAGCAGCAGAAAGCGGCATAAACGAA
>CABSBF010000069.1 GCA_902475855.1 uncultured Eubacteriales bacterium | reverse complement strand
AGCTTTCCTTTGTGAACCTCTCGGCTTCGCAGGAAACCTTTGCACGGAGCATTTCCATTCCGCCCTGCGGGGACGAGTTTGACGGCATCCGCGCCGAGTACGCCGGTATGCTGCAAAATCAGCTTGCCCGCGGCAACAACGGCCTCATTAAGACCAAGTATCTCACGTTCGGTGTTGAGGCCGACAACCTCCGCGCTGCCAAGCCCCGTTTGGAGCGCATCGAAACCGACCTCCTGAACAACTTCAAGCGGCTGGGCGTTGTGGCTGCGCCGCTGAACGGCTTTGAGCGCCTGCACGTCATGCACGACATTCTGCGGATGGACGAGCAGGAGCCGTTCCGCTTTTCGTGGGACTGGCTGGCTCCCTCCGGGCTGTCCACCAAGGACTTTATCGCGCCCAGCTCCTTTGAGTTCAAGACCGGCAGGATGTTCCGCATGGGCAAAAAGCTGGGTGCGATCAGCTTCGTGCAGATTCTGGCACCGGAGCTGAACGACCGGATGCTTGCGGACTTTTTGGATATGGAAAGCAGCGTCCTCGTCAATCTCCATGTGCAGTCCGTGGATCAGGTCAACGCCATCAAGACCGTCAAGCGCAAGATCACCGATCTCGACAAGTCCAAAATCGAGGAACAGAAGAAGGCCGTCCGCGCCGGGTACGATATGGACATTATCCCATCCGACCTTGCCACCTACGGCGCAGAAGCCAAAAAGCTGTTGCAGGATTTGCAGTCCCGCAACGAGCGAATGTTTCTGCTGACCTTCCTCATTCTCAACACGGCGGACACACCCCGGCAGCTTGACAACAACATCTTCCAGACCTCCAGCATCGCGCAGAAGTATAACTGTGCGCTGACCCGGCTGGACTTTCAACAGGAAGAAGGACTGATGAGCAGTCTCCCGCTGGGGCTGAATCAGATCGAGATTCAGCGAGGCTTGACCACCTCCAGTGTGGCAATTTTTGTGCCTTTCACCACTCAGGAATTGTTTCAGACAGGCTCCGAGGCGCTGTACTACGGCATCAACGCTCTTTCCAACAACCTTATCATGGTAGACCGGAAGCTGCTGAAAAATCCCAACGGTCTGATTTTAGGCACTCCCGGCAGCGGCAAGTCGTTTTCGGCAAAACGTGAGATCACCAATGCGTTTCTCATCTGCCCCAAGGATGACATCATCATCTGTGACCCGGAGGGCGAATATACGCCGCTGGTGGAGCGCCTGCACGGACAGGTCATTAAGCTGTCGCCCACCGGCAAGGGCTACGACGGTTCGCCCTGCTATATCAATCCGATGGACTTGAATCTGGATTACAGCGACGATGATAACCCGCTGAGCCTGAAATCCGACTTCATTTTGTCGCTGTGCGAGCTGATCGTCGGCGGCAAGGACGGGCTTGCCCCTGTGGAAAAGACCATCATCGACCGCTGCGTGCGCATCGTCTACCGGGACTACCTCAATGACCCGAAACCGGAGAATATGCCGCTGCTGGAGGACTTGTATAACGCCCTCCGTGCGCAGGATGAAAAGGAAGCGCAGTACATCGCCACTGCTTTGGAAATCTACGTCACCGGCTCTCTGAATGTGTTCAACCATCACACGAACGTGGATGTGAATAGTCGCATCGTCTGCTATGACATCAAGGAGCTGGGCAAGCAGCTCAAAAAAATCGGGATGTTGGTGGTGCAGGATCAGGTCTGGAACCGTGTGACCATCAACCGCGCCGCCCATAAAACGACCCGCTACTATCTTGACGAGTTCCATCTTCTTTTGAAGGAGGAACAGACGGCTTCGTACAGTGTCGAAATCTGGAAACGCTATCGCAAATGGGGCGGCATCCCCACCGGGATCACACAAAATGTCAAAGACCTGTTATCCAGCCGCGAGGTTGAGAACATTTTTGAGAACAGCGATTTCATCTATATGCTCAATCAGGCCGCTGGCGACCGGCAGATTCTCGCAAAGCAGCTCAACATTTCGCCGCATCAGCTTTCTTATGTGACCCACTCCGGTGAGGGCGAGGGGCTGCTGTTCTACGGCAACACGATCCTGCCCTTCATTGACCACTTCCCCAAGGACACCGAGCTGTACCGCGTCATGACCACCAAACCGCAAGAGGTGGCGTCGGCATGAAAAGAGAACCGCGTTTGCAGTTTTCCGACGCCGATCTTGCCGAGCCGAAGCTGGAAAAGCCCATCAAGCGGGTAAAAAAAGCGGAGGCCAAGGCGGATAAGGCGCAGGCGAAAATCCCCAAGAAAACCGTGGTCAAAAAGGAACGCGGCTTTGATCCTGCCACCGGCAAGGTCAAAACGCAGCTCCGTTTTGAGGAAGTGGATAAGAAAAAGCCGCCCTCAAAGCTGACCCATGCCGTGCAGGATGCCCCCGCTAACTTTGTTCTCTCTCAGGTTCACCGGGAGGTGCGGCAGAGCGAGGATGACAATGTAGGCGTAGAGGCCGCGCACAAGGTAGAGCAAGCCGTGGAGAGCGGCGGGCGGCTGGTGCAGTCTGCCCACCGTGCCCATCAGCTCAAGCCTTATCGTGCTGCCATCCGTGCAGAGAAAAAGCTGGAACGAGCCAATCTTGACGCGCTCCAGAAGAAAGCAGAGATCGACAGCCCCACCAGCAATCCCGTTTCCAAATGGCAGCAGAAGCAGGCCATTAAGAAGCAGTATGCCGCTGCCAAGCACAATCAGGCGGCGCAGACTACGGCAAAGGCGGCAGAGAATACCGCCAAGGCCGCGAAAAAAGCCGCTGAAAAGGCTGAGAAAGCTGGCAAATATGTGTGGGAGCACCGGCGCGGCTTTGCCATTGCCGCCGCGATTCTGCTGATGCTGGCGTTTCTGCTCAACGGCCTGTCCTCCTGCTCGGTGATAATGGATGGTGTCGGCTCCGGGATCGCGGCCAGTACCTATCCGTCGCAGGACGCCGATATGCTGGGCGCGGAAGCGCAGTATTGCGAAATGGAAGCAGAGCTTCAGCGCTACCTCGACACCTATGAAAGCACCCATGACTACGATGAGTACCACTTTGATCTGGACACCATCGAGCATGACCCCTATGTACTCATTTCCATAATTACGGCGCTGCATCAAGGGGAATGGACGCTGGATGAGGTGCAGGGTACGCTCCAAATGCTCTTTGACCGCCAGTACATTTTGACCGAGGATGTGGTGGTGGAAACCCGCTACCGCACAGAAACCGACACATGGACGGACGCGGACGGCAACACCCATACGGACACCTATCAGGTGCCGTATGACTACTACATCTGCACGGTCACGCTGGAAAACTTCAATCTCTCCCATGTTCCCGTTTACATTATGAGCGAAGAACAGCTCGGAATGTACGCCACCTATATGGCCACCCTCGGCAACCGTCCCGACCTGTTCCCCGGTTCAGGCTACATCGGCAAGTATGTGGAGGGCAGCTATACCGACTACGACATTCCCCCGGAGGCGCTGGACGATGAGGTATTCGCCGCCATTATCAAGGAAGCGGAAAAATATCTCGGCTACCCCTACGTTTGGGGCGGCAGCAGTCCCTCCACCTCATTTGACTGTTCGGGCTTCGTCAGTTGGGTCATCAATCATTCCGGTTGGGATGTGGGCAGGCTGGGAGCGCAAGGGCTATGCAATATCTGTACGCCCGTACCCTCTGCCAATGTCAAACCGGGCGATCTGGTGTTTTTCACCGGAACATATGATACCCCCGGTGTCAGCCATGTGGGTATCTACGTCGGCAACAATATGATGATCCACTGCGGAGATCCGATCTCTTATGCAAACTTAAATTCAAACTATTGGCAGTCCCATTTCTACCGTTATGGGCGCTTGCCGTAAAGGAGAGTGAACGATATGAACCCGAAAATTATGAAGCTCCGTGGAGAGCTGGAGAAGAACAAAGGCAAAATTTCCGATCTGCAAGGCCGCAACCGCGAGCTGGAAAAGCAGATTCGTGAGCTGGAGGACACCGACATCATCGGCATGGTGCGTGAGAACGGCATGACGATGGAGCAGTTTGCCGAGCTGTTCCGCCGTATGCAGGCCGCGCCTGCACCGGCCACTTCGGAAAAGGAGGCGTTGAACCATGACTAAAAACACACCGCGCATTTTTATCAGCCTGCTGCTGATGCTCCTGTGCATCGGGATTCTCCCTGTTTCCGCCTTTGCCAGCGGCGGTGATTATCCTGATAATGCGCTGCCCACCGCCGAAAGCAGCGCCGCAGACGCACAGGAAACAAAACAGATCGGCACGGTCACGACCAACGGCGGCAACCTGAACGTCCGCACCGGCGCGGGACTGGACAATACCGCGTTTACGCAGCTCCCCAACGGCACGGTGGTCGATGTGATTGGCAGGGACGGCGATTGGGTAAAAATCCTGCTACCTGCCCGTGTGGGCTATGTGTACGGCAGCTATCTGACCGTCACCGACGCCGCCGACAGTACCGTGAGCATCGGCGGCATTACGCTTCCGCTTGATGAAAAAGAGCTGACCGACCTCTGGCAGCTCCTTGTTGGCAGCATGACGGGCGGCAGCGACGCGCTGACACCGGACGGCAATCTGACGCTGATCGACGATATTGGCTCCAGCACCAAGGCAGGAAAACAGTTCATTACGTTGGAAAGCAAGAACGGTAATACATTTTACCTGATTATTGACCGTGACGATGAGGGCGAAGAAACCGTCCACTTCTTGAATCAGGTGGATGAGGCCGACCTGATGGCGCTGACTGGCGAGGAAGAAACGCCCGCCACTTGCTCCTGCACCACAAAATGCGTGGCCGGTACGGTCAATACATCCTGCCCCGTCTGCGCGGTCAACATGACCGAGTGCGTGGGCAAGGAGGCAAAGCCCGAAGCCCCCACAGAGCCGACAGAACCCGCCGCCGAGGAACCGGAGAAAAAGAGCGGCGTGGGCGGCATCCTTGTCGTTCTGCTGATCGTCGCGCTGGGCGGCGGTGCAGCGTTCTACATCTTCAAGCAGAAAAAGGCCAAGCCGCAGACCAAGGGCAGCGCCGATCTGGACGATTATGACTACGGCGAGGACGAGGACGAATACGAGTTTGAGCCGTATGAGGGCGAACCGGAACAGGATACTACGGAGGATACGGACGCATGAGATATTTCACCAATAATCCGCTGGAACGCCTGATGATGCAGAAGCCGAAAGCAGCGCGGGAGGACAGCCCTCCCGCCGCTGCCAAGGAACACTTCTGCTATGGCTGCAAGCGCTTCGGACAGAGCTGCGTTCGCCCCTGCTACCGTGACGTAAAGAGAATGGAGGCTGCACCATGCGCCTTGTGATCGCCGAAAAACCTTCCGTGGCACAGAGCATCGCCGCCGTGCTGGGTGCAAAATCACGGCATGACGGGTATCTGGAGGGCGGCGGGTACATCGTGTCATGGTGCTTCGGGCATCTGGCAGAGCTGGCCGATGCCGCCGTTTATAATGCCGATGATGCCAAATGGACGCTGGCGGCGCTGCCCATCATTCCTACCTCGTTCCGATTCATCGTCCGCTCTGAAAAGCAGAAGCAGTTTGACATTCTACGGGAGCTGATGCGCCGGGAGGATGCGGCAGAGGTGGTCAACGCCTGCGACGCTGGGCGCGAGGGTGAGCTGATCTTCCGCACGGTTTACTGCCTTGCGGGATGCTCCAAGCCTATCCTGCGGCTTTGGATTTCCTCCATGGAGGATGATGCCATCCGCAGCGGCTTCCAGCAGCTTAAATCCGGGCGCGACTATGACGGTCTGCATCAATCTGCCCTGTGCCGCGCCAAGGCTGATTGGCTGGTTGGTATCAACGCCACGCGGTATTTCTCCCTGACGTATGGCCGCACATTGAACATTGGGCGCGTCATGTCACCCACGCTGGCACTGCTGGTACAGCGTGAGGCGGAGATCTCCGCATTTGTGGCAGAACCGTTCTACACCGTCCAGCTTGATTGCGGCTTTCCCGCCGCGACAGACCGAATAAAGGACAGAAAGGACGCCGACGCTATCGCCAACACCTGCAAGGGCGAGGCAGTAACCGTCAAAAGCGTGGAGCGCAAGGAAAAGTCTGAGAAAGCGCCCGCGCTCTACGATTTGACCTCCCTCCAGCGCGACGCCAACCGCGTTCTCGGCTACACCTCTCAGCAGACCCTCGACTATCTCCAAGCCCTCTATGAAAAGAAGCTCTGCACCTACCCGCGCACCGACAGCCGCTTTCTGACCGACGATATGGAGGGCAGCGTCCCCGGCCTTGTTGCCGCCGCTGCCGCTGTCTGCGGCATGGAGAAGCCGCCGACCATCTGCGCCAAGCAGGTATGCAGCAGTAAAAAAGTCACCGATCACCACGCCATTGTTCCCACCATCAGCGCGGAAAAGGTAGATATGGCCTCTCTGCCGCTGGGCGAACGCGAGGTGCTGAAGCTGGCGGCGAAAGGCTTGCTTCGTGCGGTGGATGAACCCCACCGCTATGCAGAAACGGTCATTACGGTGGACTGTGCCGGTCAGAGCTTCACCGCCAAGGGCAAAACCGTTCTTACTCCCGGCTGGAAGCGCTATGAGCAGGAGCAGGTAGAGGCAGCGCCTGCGCTGCCGGTGGTAACGGAGAATCAGACGCTTTCCGTATCTGCCGCATCGGTCAAGACCGGAAAAACCACGCCGCCCAAGCACTTCACCGAGGATACGCTGCTGGCTGCAATGGAGAACGCGGGCAAGGAGGATATGCCTGATGATGCCGAGCGCAAGGGCATTGGCACCCCGGCGACCCGTTCCGGTATCATTGAAAAGCTGGTGTCCTCCGGTTTTGTGGAGCGCAGAAAGTCCAAGAAGATCACAAATCTGCTGCCCACCTCCACCGGCACGGCGCTCATCACCGTCCTGCCCGAACAGCTCCAGTCGCCGCAGCTCACCGCCGAATGGGAACACCGCCTGAAAGAGATCGAGCGCGGCGAAATCGCCCCGGACAGCTTCATGGACGGGATCGCTGCCATGCTGAATGAGCTGGTGCAGACCTACAAGCCCATCCCCGGTGCGGAAGTTCTGTTCCCCTCCGGGCGCGAGGCAGTCGGCAAGTGTCCCCGCTGCGGAGCCGAGGTAACGGAATCGCAGAAGGGCTTTTTCTGTGAGAATCGCGCCTGTTCCTTTGTCCTCTGGAAAAACAGCCGTTTTTTCACCGCCAAGAAAAAGGTGCTGACGAAATCTCTTGCCGCTGCGCTTTTGAAAAATGGCTGCGCCCCGCTGAAAGGCTGCTACTCGGAAAAGACTGGGAAAACCTATGATGCCGTTGTTCTTCTGGAGGACGATGGGCAGCGCACGGGCTATAAGCTGGTGTTCGACAATGGCTGATGCGCCGCGTATGGATCACAAGCAACTCCGCCGCTCCAAGAAGCTCATTCGGAAGCTCTGCTGTAACTACGATCACGGCAACTGCCTCGCGCTGGATGATGGAGAGCCTTGCGTCTGCGTACAGGGTATTTCCTACTCGCTGCTGTGCAACTGGTTCCGAAACGCGGTGCTTCCCGCCGACCATGAGCTGCTGGCCGACGTGATGCGGGAAAGGCCGGGAAAGTGCTGCGCCGTTTGCGGCAAGCCGGTCTATTCTTCCTCCAACCGCGCCAAGTATTGTCCTGCCTGCGCCAAGCAGGAGCGGAGAAAGCAGGACGCCAAACGGAAGCGTGAACAATACTGGAACCTCCGCAGATAGAGGGCGTAAAAGCCCCGTGCCGCAAGGCTTTTTCCATGCGGAATCCCAAGGGGCTGAGACATTCTATCCGCAAGCCCGGAAACAACGTCTATCTGCGGAGAATTGCCCCTGTGCAGGATGTGTTTTCTTCTGCGCAGGGGCGCTATTTTTTCTGAAAGGAGATTATCATGGCTGAAAAGCAAACCAACAAAGACCGGATGCGGGAGATCGTTGACAGCATCGAAAACGGCATCAAGGAGCTGTTTGAGAGCGATAAGTACCGGCAGTATCTCTCCACGATGAGCCGTTTTCACCGCTACTCGGTCAATAATACCATGCTCATCTACATGCAGCGCCCCGACGCCACCCATGTGGCGGGCTTCAACAAGTGGCGCAATCAGTTCGGCAGGAACGTCCTGAAAGGCGAAAAAGGTATCCGCATTATCGCTCCCACTCCCTATAAGAAAAAGGTCGAGGAGATCAAGACCGACCCGGAAACCAATGCGCCGGTGCTGGATGCGGACGGCAAGGCCATCATTGAGGAAAAGGAAATCCGTATCCCCATGTTCAAGGTGGTATCCGTCTTTGATGTGTCGCAGACTGCGGGAAAGCCCTTGCCCCAGCTTGCCGCTGATCTGAGCGGCAATGTGCAGCAGTATGAGGTTTTCATGGAGGCGCTGCGCCGCGCTTCTCCCGTTCCGATGGAGATAAAGCCCGTTGCGCGGGATACGGACGGATTTTTCAGCACTAAGGCGCAGAGCATCACCATCCGCGCCGGTATGAGTGAGGTGCAGACGGTATGCGCCGCCGTCCATGAGATCGCCCATGCCAAGCTCCACGACTATGAACACATGACGGAGCTTGCGGACGATGGTGAGACGATCCTTGTCCCCGGAGAAAAGAGTCGCAACACCGAGGAGGTCGAGGCCGAAAGCATTTCCTATGCGGTCTGCCAGTATTACGGCATTGAAACGGGAGAAAACAGCTTCGGCTATATCGCCACATGGTCAAAGGGCAAGGAGCTGAAAGAACTTCGCGCCAGTCTGGAAACTATCAACAAGACGGCATCCGAGCTGATTACGGACATTGACCGGAACTTTGCGGAGATCTGCAAGGAGCGTGGCATTTCTGTGGAGAAATCCGAGCAATCGGAAAGCCAATTAAAAGAGAATAGCAATATGTCTGCGGCTGACTTGGCAAAAAGCATTTCAGAGCTGTATCTCGATGCGAATGGCCTTGCCTTTCTCAGCGAATTCGCAAGTCAGGAAGATTGCCTTCAGCATTTCTACGAAGATCTGTTGACGGGAGCAGATGAGATAAAAGGCTTCCTGTCCGAAACGCTTGAGCAGAGCGATGAATACGCGCACAGAGCGAATGAGCTGCTGTTGGAAGTTGAGGCATTTCAGGAAAGTCACACTTCCTTAAAAGAACTCGACGCTAATGAGCGTTGGTATGCGGTTGATGGTGGGAGCAAGCATCTTCGCATAACAGAAGATGGTGCAAAATATGCCTATGAACTTTACGACAAGGACACTCTACACCTTCTGGAAAGCGGAACAGTACATGACGATGATGTAAACTTTCTTTTGGCGGCTGCGATTCGTATCTGTGAAACACATGGGTATGATAAGACCGTACCGTTTGAAGTTTTGTCAAATGAGTTTGCAGGGATTTTGTACTCACTCGAATTGTCATCGGACGACAATCAGGTTGT
>CABSBF010000068.1 GCA_902475855.1 uncultured Eubacteriales bacterium | reverse complement strand
GAAATTGAAGCCTGTATAGCAGCCCCGAATACAGTAGAAGCAGAAATCGAAGCCAAAGAGTTAGCCCGTATCATTGAAGCATTTTTAGACACGCTGACTACCGAAAACCGCGTTATTTTCATGCGCCGCTATTGGTTTTCCGACAGCTATAAGGACATAGCCGAGTTTATGGGGCTTTCAGAAAAAAACATTTCTGTCCGGCTGACCCGTATCCGCGAGAAGATGAAGCAATATTTGATTGAAAGAGAGGTATTCGTATGAATGCAAAGAAGTTTTCCGACGCTATGAGCGAGCTTGACACAAAATATGTCGATGAAGCTCTCAACTACAAGAAGAAAGCCAAAAAGCCCATTTGGGTAAAGTGGGGGGCTATTGCAGCTTGCTTGTGCTTGATGATACCATTGACCGCATTTGCCGTTGATATAATTCAATATAATGCAGCGGTTGATTATCTCAATTCTCTCGGCATTGCTGTTGAAGATTTGAGCGACTATTCTCATAAAGAAATAAAAGAAGCTGCAAAAACGATTGACGCAGGAGAAAGTAACCCGTTGACTGAAGAAATCCTTAGTCTAATACCAGAAAACAAAGAACCGCTCGATACACCGACGCAGGTAACATCTGAGCAAATTAAAGAACTAACACCGACCATGACAAGAGAAGATGTTCTTTCTCTTTTAGGTGACACACAAGATGTTGGCTCAGGCATTTATATATATCTTTACGAAGTAGACCAACAATACCTGCTGCGTATTCCTTTTGCAAGCGATGAAGCACAATTAGGTGTAACAGGAGAAGATTTGCTAAAGGCATTGGTTCCCATTTCTGGAGATATTGCTCCTATGGTCTATGTAAATGATACGCTTTATCAAATCGTTGACTCTCAACCCAACTTCGCAGATGAAAAAAGTTCTTTCAATTTGTTAGGAAAAATCGAAAACACAGTTAGTTCTTCGGAAGAACCAAAAGAAAATTTCCAAGCAAATGATGATATTGTAGGGGCTGCGGTTTATCAGTACGGCGATAACATTGTCGTTGAGTTTGAGGGAAAATACTGGTTATATGAACACTATCATAACACAGACTTTGACGGAAACTCAGACTGATATGCCCCACGCCCAAACAAGCCATACTTCTGATGAAAAAGTATCCGAACAAAACCTTCTTGCAAAGTAAATAAGTTTTCTATTTTACAAGGGCAGCCGAGAAAATCGACTGTCCTTTTTCTATGCTTATGAGCAGAAAGGAGCGCCCAACCATGACAAAGCCAAGAGAGAAAACCCGCGAGGAGCTATGTTTCTGCGCCGGATAAGAGCAGCGGGCAGCGAGGGCAGGATGTGCATATCAGCCTCGCCTGCATTGGTTCCCTGCCGGAGAGCATCATTGCCGAAATGCATACTCACGCAGCAAAAAGCAGAACAGCGTGACTTCCGCCACGCTGTTCTCTCTAAACCTTATAAACCTGTCTTATGCGCTGCTGCCTTGGGACGGAGTTTTTATTTTTCTGCGGCCTCGCGCAGGCGGCGGAGGATCTCTCCGGTGAGATAAAAGGTCGTTTCATACCGCAGGTAGCGGCAGGTATTCCTGTCCCAGAGGAGCTGAAGCTGCGCAGGGAATTCCTCGTCCGCCTCCCAGAAGCGCAGCAGCACCGGAAGGCAGTCGAACACCGGCAGAACGGCGGAAAAGTCGCCGCCCGCCGTCACTTCCCCGCCCAGCCGCGTACAGGCACGGCGCAGCAGCGGAAGCTTCCCCGCAAAGGGCTGCGCGGACTGCTCCGGGTGGATCATCAGCGTGCCGGAAACCGTCCCGCCCTGCACGGCATGGAAGCTCGTGTGCGCACACCATTCGTGGGCAAGCACGGGGCGGCCGTTCGGATTCGTCAGAAGGTCGTAGACCGTCATGGCAAGGTCGAAGCCCGCCGGCTCCCAGACCTCGCCCGCGCACCGCTCCACGGCGGCGTTGTCCCGGCGGATGCGGCAGGGTGTGCGAAGAACGGAAAGATACAGCGCGGCTTCCTCCAGCCGCAGGGAAAAGCGCCGCGCGATCTCCGCCATGTCGTAGCCCAGAAAGCTCTGTGCGGCGGCCTGCATTTGCAGCTCGTAATTATTACGCATCATTTTTTCCTCTTTTTCAGGTAGCGCTCCGCCTGCCGCAGCTGTGCTGCGGTCGGCGTGGGCGGGGCGGGCTTTGCGGATTTTACGGGCTTCTGCGGACGATTCTGCCGCTTTGAAGGAGCGGGCTTTTTTGACGCTGCCTTGACGGGCGGCGTTTTTTTCTCCGGCTGTCCCTCGCCCTTGCGCGGGCGGATGAGACATTTTTCTCCGAAGCCGATCAGATCGGTGCGCCCGGCCTTCACCAGCGCCTCGTGCACGAGGGCATAGTTCTTCGGATCGCGATACTGGATGAGTGCGCGCTGCATGGCCTTCTCGTGGGGATCGGTGGGGACGTAGACCGGCTCCATCGTGCGCGGGTCGAGGCCGGTGTAGTACATGACGGTAGAGAGCGTGGAGGGTGTGGGGTAAAAATCCTGCACCTGCTCGGGCATATAGCCAAGATCGCGCACGTACTCGGCCAGCTCCACCGCCTCGCGGAGAGAAGAGCCCGGATGCGAACTCATAAGATAGGGGACGAGATATTGCTTTCTCCCCTCTTTTTCGTTCAGCGCGGGGTATTTGCGGCAGAATTTCCGATACACCGCATGGCGCGGCTTGCCCATATAGTGCAGCACGCGGTCGGCCACGTGCTCCGGTGCGACCTTGAGCTGGCCGGACACATGATGCTCCACCAGCTCCTTCAAAAACGTCGGGTCAGGGTCGGCCAGCAGGTAGTCGAAGCGGATGCCGCTGCGGATAAAGACCTTCTTGACGCCCGGCAGGGCGCGCAGCTTGCGCAGAAGCGCGATGTAGTCCGAGTGCTCTGCGACGAGATTCTTGCAGGGCGTGGGAAAGAGACACTGCCGGTCGGGGCAGGCGCCGGCCTTGTACTGCTTGTCGCAGGCCGGGCGGCGGAAGTTGGCCGTCGGGCCGCCGACATCGTGAATATAGCCCTTAAAATCGGGCGCTTTTGTCATTTCCCGCGCCTCGTGGAGAATGGATTCGTGGCTGCGCGTCTGCACAATGCGCCCCTGATGGAAGGTCAGCGCGCAGAAGGAGCAGCCGCCGAAGCAGCCGCGGTTGGACACGAGGCTGAACCGCACCTCGGAGATGGCCGGGACGCCCGCCTTGTACGACGGGTGCGGCGCGTTCTGATAGGGCAGGGCGTACACGTCGTCCATCTCCTGCGTGGTCAGGGGGCGCTGCGGCGGATTCTGCACGACAAACTCCTGCTCGCCATAGGGTTCGACGAGCCGCTTGGCACGGAAGGGATCGGTGTTGCGGTACTGGGTGTAAAAGCTCTCGGCATAGCGGCGGCGGTCGGCCTTCAGCTCCGCAAAGGAGGGCAGAATGATCGCATCCACGGCGTTGGCCGCATCGTCCGTGCGCCAGACCGTGCCGTCGATAAAGGTCAGATCGCGGACGGACAGACCGCTGGCCAGCGCGTCCGCCGCCTCGACGATGCTGCGCTCGCCCATGCCGTAGATCAGAAGGTCTGCCTGAGAATCCAGCAGGACGGAGCGCTTGAGCTTGTCCGACCAGTAGTCATAGTGCGCCAGACGGCGCAGACTGGCCTCGATGCCGCCGATGAGAATGGGATTCTTCGGATGTGTCCGGCGGATGAGGTTGCAGTAGACCACCGTGGCGTAATCCGGACGTTTGCCGGTCACGCCGCCGGGGGTGTAGGCGTCGGTCTTGCGGCGGTGCTTGCCCACGGAGTAGTGGTTGACCATGGAGTCCATGTTGCCGCCCGTGACGAGGAAGCCGAGGCGCGGCGTGCCGAAGATGTTGACGGAGTTTTCGTCCTTCCAGTCCGGCTGGGACACGATAGCGACCTTATAACCTGCGGCCTCCAGCACGCGGCTGATGATCGCATGGCCGAAGGAGGGATGATCGACATAGGCATCGCCGATCACATAGACAAAATCCGGCCGTTCCCAGCCAAGCGCGCGCATCTCCTGCGCGCTGACCGGCAGAAAGCCGCCGCTCATTTCGTCCCCGTGGAGCCGAAGCCGCCCTCGCCGCGCACGGTCTCGGACAGGGTTTCGGCCTCGATGAACCGCGCCGTCAGAAAGGGCGTGAGGATCATCTGCGCGATGCGCTCGCCCGGCTCTATCGTCTGCGGGACGGCGCTCTCATTGCGCAGGGGCACGAAGAATTCGCCCCGGTAGTCCGGGTCGATCACGCCGACCTTGTTGGCCGGCGCAAGGCCGCGCTTGGTTGCAAGCCCGCTGCGGGCAAAGACCAGTCCGGCATAGCCTGCGGGGATCTCCATGGCGATGCCGATGGAGATGAGCTTCGTTTCGCCCGGCTTGAGCGTGAGGGGCGCGTCCAGGCAGGCGCGCAGATCCGCGCCCGCGGAGAATTCCGTGCCGTAGGCCGGAAGCTGCGCGTCGGGACGGAGCTTTTTAACGTTAATTTCTTGCATGGCTTCCTCCGCGCCGCCAGCCGTCGTCCCAGAGGACGACCGACCCGGCGGCAAGTGTTTTCGGTATGTCGATCAGGCGCTGGTTGGATGAGCCGCGGAAGCGCAGCGCCAGATCCTTTTTTTCGATCATAAAGGGGCCGTCCACGAGGACGTCCAGATAGGAGAGCATCTCCCGCACACGCGCGGCGTCGCCCACCTTGCCCGCCAGCAGCTCGTCATCGAGCAGGTAACCCGTGAAGGCCCAAAGGCTCTTTTCCGGAAAGCGCGTGCGCACCTGCCGCAGCAGTTCCGCCACGTCCGCCTGATTCTTCGGCTCAAAGGGCTCGCCGCCGAGGACGGTCAGGCCTGCGATATGCGGCGGCTCCAGCGTTTTGAGGATGCCGTCCAGCACCTCCTGCGTCAGGGGCTCACCGTAGCCAAAGTCCCAGGTCTGCGGCTGGAAGCACTCCTTGCAGTGGCGCGTGCAGCCGGAGACGAACACCGAGGTGCGCACCCCGGGTCCGTTCGCAATGTCATAAGTCTTAATTGCAGCGTAATTCATCCTTCAGCCTCCCAGACAGCGCCCGATAAAGGCGCGAACGGCGTTCTGATAGCGCTCCCGCTGCTTCAGATAGCTCTGGCCGTGGCCGGCCTCCGGCGTCAGAAGGAGCGTTTTATCCTTTGCGGCGCAGGCCGCGTAGTTCTGCTTTGACATCTCGCAGGGGACGAAGGTGTCCTTCTCCCCGTGGGCGAGGAAGGTCGGGATCTTTGTCGTTTTCATCGCGTCCAGCGTGGAATATTCCCTCAGGGAAAAGCCGGCGAACAGGCTCGTCTGCAAATCGACCGGCGGCAGCAGCAGCCACGACGGAACATGGAAATCCCGGCCGCATTTGCCGATGATATCCCAGGGCGAGGTGAAGCCGCAGTCTGCGATCACGCCGCGCACATTTTCCGCGAAGGGCTCGCCGCAGGCCATGAGCACCGTTGCCGCGCCCATGGAAAGCCCGCCCAGCAGCAGGGGAAACGCCGCTCCGCAGCGTTCGGAACACCAGCGCGTCCATGTGTGCACGTCGCGGCGCTCGCGCACACCGAAGGTGATGAATTTTCCCTCCGATTCGCCCTGCGCGCGCTCGTCCGGGAGCAGAATGTTCAGCCCGAGGGACTGATAAAAGGGCAGCGCAGCGCCGAAATCCACCTCCGGATAGCTGCGCCAGCCGTGAAACAGCAGCAGCGTCGCGCGGGCGTTCTCACAGGGGAGATAGCGCGCCCGCAGGCGCAGGCCGTCGTAGGAGGTCACGAAAATCTCCTCTGCCGGCTGCGTACTCAGCCACTGCTGCGCACGGACGATCTCCTCCCGGTAGCGGCGGAAGGAGGAATGGCGCAGAGTGCGGTCGATGTCCGTCCCCAGCGTGCGCCCGCGCCGGCAGGCATAGCGCATGATGAGATGCGACGCGAGCAGCAGCACCAAAAGCAGGGCGCCGAGGCAGATCAGGACAATCCAGACCGCCTTCATTGTGCTTTCTTCCCCAGCCGCGCAAAGAAGCGGAAGCTCAGCGGCCAGGCGGCGGCTGCCGCCAGCACGACGGCAAAATAGCGGATGGCATTGGTGCCGAGCCATGTAAAGCCGAGGGCGCTGAAGAAGAGCTTCAGCCCTTCCTTGACGAGCAGCACCACCGCAAGGCCCAGCACCACCTTGAGGATCTGCGCCCACCAGACGGCCTTGGTGTCAAAGCGGACATAGCGGCGCTCGATGCCGTAGGCCACGCAGAAGCCGAGCAGCGCTCCCAGCAGGGAGTAGCTGTTTTTCCGCCCGTGGGTGAGGTTCTCCGCGTCGATGTCCGCGGGGAAAGCAGCGTGATTGGCATACAGCACGAAACAAAGGGAGATGGCTGTCATCACGCCCAGAAGGACGTACATCCGCTTCGGCGACTGCGCCGCATAGCGCACAAGCGGATACAGCGCAAAGATCAGAACGACTGCGACGCCAAAGGAAACGCCCACGTCCAGCGGCGTGTGTACACCCAGATACATCCGGGAGAAGGAGGTCAGCAGCAGCGCGGCGATGCAGGCGATGCGCAGCCATTTCTGCTTCTGCCAGCGGGCGATGCCGCCCAGCGTGCCGACGACATTCTGCGTGTGGCCGGAGGGGAAGGAGTAGCCCGTTGCGTCGGCGCGGGCGCTTTCGACGATGGTAAACTTCGGATCCTTGATCCACGGGCGGGGAATCCGAAACATCAGCTTCAGGAACTGGTTGACAATCGTGCCGAGGAAGCCGATGAAGAGCAGATAATAGCCCTCTTCCTTGCTGACGCACCAGAAAATGACCAGCGCCAGCACCAAAAACAGCGCCTCGCTGCCCAGTTCCGTGAAAAACTGCATGATCACATCCAGCACCGGATTGCGGATGGATTCCAGAAAATACAGGAATTGCAAGAACATTTCCTCCGATCTATGCTCAAATTATTATAATAGTATACCACACAGGCAGGAAAATGACAAGCCGCGCCGGGGCCGCTTTCCCGTGCGGCGAAAAAAACTGCCGCATTTTTACAAATGCAGCAGCTTTTTGTTCCGTTTGCCCGCGCCCGCGGGAAAAGGGCTTAGAATGCCCAGTTGCCCTTGCGGAAGATCGGCACGGTGCGGCCGTCGCGCGTATGCGCGTCGATGTCCAGGTCGGCGGCGCCGATCATGAAGTCCACATGGATCATGGAGTCGTTGATGCCCATGGCGCGGCACTCGTCGAGGCTGTAGTTCTCAAAATGCTTGATTGTGTCCGCAAAGCCCATGCCCAGCGCCAGATGGCAGGCGGCGTTCTCGTCGAACAGTGTTTCCATGAACAGAAGCCCCGTGTTCTGGATGGGAGAATCGTAGGGAACCAGTGCGCACTCGCCCAGATAGGCCGCGCCCTCGTCCATGGAGATCATCTTTTTCAGAAGCTCCTCGTTCTTCTCCGCATGAACCTCGACGGCCTTGCCGTTTTCAAAGCGGACGGAGAAATTCTCGATGAGCTGCCCCTGATAGGAAAGCGGCTTGGTCGAATACACGATACCTTCTGCAACGCCGCGCTTCGGGGAGATGAAGACCTCCTCGGAGGGGATGTTCGGATTGAAATAGTGACCGAGCAGGGAATTTTCCCCGCCGCCCTTGAATTCGGCCTCGGGGATCATGCCCACGCGGAAATCCGTGCCGTTGGCGCTGTGATATTCCAGCGTTTCGATGTTCAGGGCGTTGAGGTAGGCGCAGCGGGCGGCCAGATCCTCATTGTGCTCCTTCCATGCCTGCACGGGGTCGTCCGTGACGCGGGAGGCGGTGAGGATGGCCTGCCACAGCTTCTCGATGGCCTGCCCCTTCGGCAGCTCCGGGAAGAGCTTTTTCGCCCATGCCGCACCCGGCACGGCGGCGATGCACCACTGATATTTGTTTTCGATCTGGTCGCGGTAGGGACGGATGACCTTGTACTTCGCCTGCTGCGCTTTGGCCAGCTTTTCCTGATTGATGCCCTTCAGACCGTCCGGATCCTCGGAGATCAGATAGATGCGGCAGGGGATCTCGTCCACATAGTGCTGCCAGCGCGCTTCCTCCCAGTTTTCCAGCGCGGAGAGGTTCTTCTGGCTGCGCCAGCGCAGATGCAGCTTGGTCAGCGGCTGGTAGTCCCAGTCTACGACGACGCGCTTCGCGCCAGCGCGGTAGCACTCCTCGACGACCATTTTCACAAACTCCGGCTGATCCAGTTCCGCCGAAACAAAGACTTCCTGCCCCTTCTGGACGTTGATGCCGACGGTAGCGATCAGGTGCGCATACTTGCGCAGTACGGTTTTCTTCATATTCATACGCCTCCTGCGATTTTTTCTCCATTCTAGCAGATTTTACATAAGAATTCAACCGTTGCAATGCGGCAAAAAAGCGGGTACAATAAAGCAAAAAGCGAAGCGAGGGGAAAAACGTGACAAAAGAGGAATTCTCCGCCATGAAAAAGCCGGTCCTGCTTGACGGCGCGACCGGCTCAAACCTGATGGCCCGCGGGATGCCGCGCGGCGTATGCACGGAGCAGTGGGTGCTGGAGCATCCGCAGGCGCTGCTCGGCCTTCAGCGCGACTATGTCGCAGCCGGGACGCAGATCCTGTACGCGCCGACCTTCTCCGCCAACCGCCACGCGCTGAAGCGCTTCGGGCTGGAGAAAAACGTCCGGGAAATGAACCGCGCGCTCGTGGCGCTCAGCCGGGAGGCCGCGGACGGCCGCGCACTGGTCGCGGGCGACCTGACGACCACGGGCGTTCCTCTGAAGCCCGACGGCGCGATGTGTCCGTCGGAGCTGTTTGACCTCTACGCCGAGCAGATCTCCGCAATGGCCGAGGCGGGCGCGGATTTCATTGTCGCGGAAACGCTTCTGGGCATAGACGAGGCGGCCGTCGCGCTGGACGCGGCGCAGAGCGTGTGTGCGCTTCCCGTCCTGTGCAGCCTGACCGTGCAGGCAGACGGAGCCGTCTATTTCGGCGGCAACTGCGTCGAGGCGGTTCGGACACTTCAGGAGCTGGGCGCAGCGGCGGTGGGCGTCAACTGCTCCTTCGGCCCGGAGCACCTTGCCAGTCTGGTGAAGAATATGAAGGCCGCCGCGCACGTGCCGCTTCTCATCAAGCCCAACGCCGGAATGCCCGTCATCGCGGACGACGGCACGGCGGTCTATCCCATGGGGCCGGAGGAATTCGCGCAGCATATGCTTGCGCTGCACACGCTCGGCGCAGACCTGATCGGCGGCTGCTGCGGCACGACTCCTGCCTACATTGCTGCCCTGCGTGCGGTGCTGGAGCGCTCCCGTCCGGGCGAGGCCGTTTCCGCACGGGAAATTTGAGGGTTTTCTATTGACAAACCACGGCAAATTCCCTATAGTAGAGGGTGAAATTTGACGCAAAGGAGGCGTGCAGCATGAAAAACAGATTTATATCGTTTCAGATCGTTCCCGCAGGGAGCTCTGCGCGCCATCCGGAGTAGGCATTCTACGGTTTTTTTGCGCGTTCTCTGCGGCTCTGTCGCGGAGAACGCTTTTCTTGTAGCAAGAAAACCACCGGCAGTGCCGGTGGTTCCAAAAAGCTTTAGCTATG
>CABSBF010000067.1 GCA_902475855.1 uncultured Eubacteriales bacterium | reverse complement strand
GTGTAGAGCGTATTGACCAATTCCTGAAACTCCTGCATGTCGTCGCAGGCAACCTGAAGCAGCAGCGGATAACGGCCCGCACACACATAGGCCGAAACAATTGTCGGCGTGCGCTGCACCCAGCGGATGTTCGAGGACAGCTCCCCTATGCGCAGCGAACAGAGAATGAACGCATTAATGCTTTTGCCAACCTTGGTATAGTCCACGACAGCACTGTAGCCCTCAATAACCCCATAATCCTCCAGCTTGCGCACACGGTCGCAGGTGGCAGGGACGCTCATGGGCAGTTCTTTTGCCAGCTTCTGCATAGAGATGCGACCGTCCTTCTGAAGAATCTGGATAATCTTTTCGTCAATGGAATCCATAGAAGTCCCTCCTTAATATCTCTTTTGAAATTTCTCGAAATTCTTAAACACTGAAAGTTTTTTCCCACAAAAAAGCATGAATTTCAAATTTACTTTTTCTCCATAATTTGTTATTCTTTTGCGCAGAAAGTAGCAATTCACATCCGCCCATTTTATGCAAAACAAATTAATATTTTTAATGAGAGGTGCGATTTATGAAGTTCCTATTTAACGGCAAGCCCTTTTCCGGCGTCACCACCGCGCTTGTTACGCCCTTTGACGAAAACAACGTCATTGACGATGCTAAAATGAAAGCGCTGGTCGATTGGCAGATTAAAAACGGGATCAAGGGTCTTCTGGTTCTCGGCGGTTCGGGTGAGTATGTCTCTTTCACCATGGAGGAGCGCATTCACGCCATCGAATCCGCGGTTGCCGCCGCAGCCGGCCGCATTCCCATCATTGCCGGCGTACTTGAACCGGGTATCGGTGAGGCAATTGAGGCCGCCAAGGCATTCAAGGAAGCTGGCGCCGCAATCCCGCTGGTCCTTACCCCTTACTACGTCAACCCCACACAGGAGGGCATCTACGAATTCTTTAAGAAATTCGACGAAGGCTTCAACAGCCCCTTCCTGGTTTACAATATTCCCTACAAGAATGTCACCAATATCAAGCCCGCCACCTTTGCCCGCCTGGTTGAGAATGTCCCCAACTGCTGCGGCATCAAGGAATGTTCGGTAGCCTTTGCCGACTGCGTGGACATCGTGAACCGCGTCGGTGACAAGTGCACGGTTATGAGCGGCGAGGATCTCATGTTCGGCGGCCATATTCTCTTCGGCGCCGAGGCAGCAATTATTGCATCTGCTAACCTGATTCCTGCGGCCTGGGCCAAATACTTTGATGACGCCAAAGCGAAGGATGTTGAGGCTGTCATCGCATTCCAGAAGAAATATTTCCCGCTCTTCGATCTTCTCTTTGCCGAAATCAATCCTGCTCCCCTCAAGTACGCTATGCGCAAGATCGGCATGGATGCTGGTGAGGTCAGCACTCCGCTCCAGCCCTGCTCTGAGGGACTGCGCGCCAAGCTGGATGACATGATCGCGAGGCTCGGCATCACAAAATAACCAGATTTGTGTTTTCTCTCCTATAGCCTTTTCTGTTCCAAGCGGGAATCGTGGCAAGCGGTTCCGGAAAAGTGCTGTGCAGCTCGTCTGCACAGCACTTTTTCTGTTCGCTGCGCTCAGCCGAGAATTTCGATGTTGGATTGGGCACGGGCTTCCTCAAGCAGCGCCTCCGAAATTTCAAACTCATCCATATTCAGCGTGCTGCGCAGCCGGACGATGCGCGGATGCGCATGGTCGATAAAGCGGCAGGTCTTTACGGCCATCTCCACCGCCTCCTCCTCTGTCTCCATGATGACCGGAATCTGACAGGCCGACGGATTGCAGCAGGCAAGCCCGTTGGCATAGGTCGCTTTCAGATCAAGCTTATTGAAAAAACGGCGTGTGATAAAATCCGCTACGTTAACGGCAACGCCATTGCCGTGGCTCGCCTCTGTCAGGTCGCAGACCACAATGCGCTGAATGGCCGGACCGTTGAAATTTTCCACCGGACCGACGCTGCTGCGTCCCGTGATGTTCGGATCCATCCCGGCACCGCTGATGTCCTTGCCAAAGCGTTCTACCACCAGCACATCCAAGGTTTTAAACGGGATGCGTGGAAACAAGCGCTTGGATATCTGCAAAAGCTCCGGCTCACGCGAGAAAAGCTCACTGCCGCGCACGGCCTCAATGGCCGCCGTATGATCGTAGGCATTTTCCACAATGGCGACGCCGAAACGCATGTCCACCTGGCCCAGCACACAACATCCCGCCTCAGGGATGACACGTGCAAAATTAGTCGTACCTTGCAGATGCAGGGAATTGCAGCCCTTTTCCTTGCCAAAGCCAATCGTCATCATCTTGATGAGGCCGCTTTCAATAGGGCCCGAAAAATCTGTGTGCAGCTTGACACGGTTAATCGGCAGCACCCAGTCGGCCTCAAAGGCCGGTTTGGAGAAAAAAATTGGGATGCCGCTCTCGGTTTCGCCGAGTGGAACCGTCTCCATCGAGGCGTCAATCGGAACCCCCATCGTCTCCTCCGTAATGCCATAAGAAGCGAGAATCTCACATTGTCCCAGTGCGGTAGCACCGCCGTGGCTCCCCATTGCGGGAACGATAAAGGGCTTTGCTCCAAGCTCCAGCAAACAGTCCACCGTCGCCTTTGCAATTTCGGCCATCGCGTGGATGCCGCGGCTTCCGCAGCCCACAGCAACACGATCCCCGGCGTGAACACAGGAACGGATTTCAGGACGTTTGAACTGCCGGCGTACCGCAGCACCGACATCGTCGATGCATGTGTCGTCGAATTTCTGGCGAATGCGTATCATCCGTGTTACCTCTTTCTGCATGAACTATAAGTATATCAGAAATTCATTTAACTTCATATCCATAAAATGCCGAAGATGTAAAAACTTCCTTGGTTTACAAAGATCAGGAGAGGAACCTCTCCTGATCTTTCTGTTTTCTTTACACTTCTGTTTGGAATGATCCGTCGGAAAATCAGGCGTCCATCTCCGCGATGGACTTCATATTGCCTTCCTCTTCCTCAATCTCGGCCATGAGCTTGGCCTGCTCGTCATCACTGAGATTGAACATGCCGATGTTGAATACGGCAAGCAACAGCGCGATGATCGGGCACAGATAGCTGAGCGTCAGGTACTTGAAGTAGCCGTTTGCACCATAGATGGAAACACCGAGGGTCGCCACATAGAACGCGCCGCTCTGGCCCCAGGGGAACAAGCAGGAAACCGTTGTACCGACGTCCTCCAGCGTGCGGGAGAGCGCAGGCAGGCCGATCTTGTTCTTCACGTAGCACTTCTTCCAGGCTGCACCGACGAACACGGAGCTGAGATAGGAAATACCAGCCACAGCGTGAACGACGAAAATGGCCAGTTCAGCGGTAAAGACTGCCTTGACGCGGGTGTTGGCAAAGTGCATGAGAGGCTCGACCGCCTTATCCAGAATGCCGCAGCGGATCAGGATAGCCGTCAGAGCAAAGCCGGTGTAGCAGATCATGACCGTGTTGGCCATGGAGATCATGCCGCCGCGGTTGAGCAGGTAGGACACGTCGTGGAGAATCTCCATACCCTCAGGTGCAACGGAGGAAACCGTGAAGCCCTTGATCGCAGCGTTCGTGGCCACCTTCATGGTAAACGCAGGCCCTTGCACGATAACGCCGACGATCAGCGCGAGCACGCTGGAAATCAGCAGCGAGGGGATGGTCGGCTTCTGCGTCACAGCAAGCACCAGCAGAACGATGACCGGCAGAAGCAGGACAGGATTGAGGTTGAAAATCTGGTCAAGCTGATCAACTACCTCGGTCGCGTTTTCCGGAATATCCGCCACGCCGCCGGAATGCAGGCCGAGAAGTGTGTAAAATACGATAGCAAATAGCAAGGCGGGAATCGTCGTAAAGAGCTGTGCGTGAATGTGGCTCCACAGCGTATTGCCGACGCAGGCGGGTGCCAGATTGGTTGTCTCAGACATGGGGGAAATCTTATCACCGAAAATTGCACCGGAAATAATGGCACCGGCCATGATTGCATCATTGCCGCCGAGAATACGGCAGATGGTGATGCAGGCAATGCCGCCCGTGGCGACGGAGGTCCAAGAAGAACCGGTCATTACAGAAAGCACAGAGCAAACCAGCAGAGCGCTGACGTAGAGGAATTTCGGACTGATGATTTCAAAGCCGTACTTGACGAGCAGGGGCAGCGTACCGCTGAACATGTTCGCGCCGAGATACAGGCCAATGAGCCAGAGAATGCAGACCGTCGGCGCCAACTGGCCGAGCTTGCCGGCGATGGCTTTTTCCAGCACGTCCCAGCTGTAGCCCAAACGATAGGCAAAGACGGTCGCAATTACCGAAGCAAAGAGCATGGTGGCCTGAACAGGAACACCGAGAATCATCGCACCGATGACCAGTCCGAAGACCAGCACAACGCACAAGTAGGCTTCTGCATAAGACGGAGCGCGCGTGGTTCTTGTTTTCTTTTCACTCATGATTTTCTTTCTCCTTTACATATTCTGATTGGCTTGCATGGGTAGGCAATGCGGTCAGGGAACTGTGGGAGATTGTGGAACTGCGCTGTTCCTGCACAGGCAGGAGAGTCGCTGAGGATGGTCGGAAGAAGGCCTCCGCCCCTCCTCAGCGAATGGAAAAGTGCTTACTTGACGACCTCGTTCATGCGGTTCACCGCGTTGATAACCGCATTGATGCAGGCGGCGCGGAAGCCGTCTCGCTCAAGCGAAACAGTGCCGCCGATGGTACCACCGCCAGGAGAGCAGACATTGTCCTTAAGAATTTCGGGATGAATCCCCTGTTCGAGCACCATCTTTCCAGTACCGACCAAGGTCTGCGCCGCGATCTTGATTGCATCAGCGCGGGAGAGGCCGAGATAAACGCCGCCGTCGGCAAGCGCCTGAATCATAATGCCGCAGAAAGCGGGACCACAGCCGGAAATGCCGGTAAGCGGATCGATCTGCGCCTCCGGCAGGAAGAGACCGAGGCCGATGGCGTTGAAAATTTCAGCCGCCATATCCTTATGCTCCTGCTTAGCGTTCTTACCGGGAACAATGCCCGCGCAGCCCTCGCAGACGCTCATCGGCGTATTGGGCATGATACGAATGAGAGAGGTTTCGGTAATCTGCTCTTCGATGGTGGTGGTCAGCACACCGCCCATGATAGAGAATACAAAGTGCTTTTGGGGATCAAGGCAGGAATTGATGTAGGGCAACAGCTTGGGGGCAACCTGCGGCAGAATAGCAAGAAACACAACATCAACACTGTCGATAAGCTGCTTGAGGCCCTCGTTGGTGGATGAGTTGACAATGTTCATGCCGTACTGCGCCTTCAGCGCCTGAAGATGATCCTCACGGATATCCGCAACATACAGATCCTGCGGAGGGATCAGGTCCGCTTTCAGAATGCCGCTGAAAATGCCCTCGCCCATGCGGCCGCCGCCAATGAAACCGATTTTCTTTCCGGTCAAAGTGCTCATGGTAGTTTCCTCCAAAAATAAATTTTAAAAAATTATGCCTTGGTTTTGCGCTCCCGGAACATGCGGATGTCCGTCCAGAGAATGAATGCGAACATAACGTAGGCCAGCATGCCGCCGACATTCATGACGTAATTCATCAGAGTCTTATAGGGAACAAAGAGTGCAATCACCACGCCGATAACGCCGAGCACCAAGGCAAGGAGGCGCGCTTTGGCGCTGCCGTCCTCTGCAAAGCGGGAAACCGGCGTCCACAGCAGGGGAACCGCTGTTGTAAAGCTGCCGCCGATCACGATGACAGCAAAGAACGCGGCCAGAGGCTGCCAGAGGTTCGCCGCCATGACAATGCTCGGCACATCGCTCGCGCCGACAATCGGAAGCACCGAGATCATGGCGAACGCCACAATCAGCAATGCGCCCATGAATAGAGCCGAGCCAACCACGCTGCCAACCTTTACCTCAATCTTGCGCTCACTCTGCACCGCCATCATAGTAATAAAGGTGATGAACCAGATTACAACAGTGCCCATATAGTTGAGCGCATTCATCAGTACGTTGGGTGCTATGGACTTTTCAATGCCGAAATATTCCGGGCCGAGCGTATTGAGTGCTTCGTAGTTGGCCGGAATCTGGCCAAAGTGCAGGGCCAGTGTGACAACAGAAATCAGCAGAATGACAACAAGCAGAATAGTGCCGAGAAAGCCAAGAATGTCAGTGATTTTCTGAAGTCCCATGGACACGGTCAGAATCACGATGACGCTCAGCCCCACGATACCAATCACCGCCGAAATGCCGAACTGCTCTTTCATTGTACTTCCTACGCCGCCGAGCATAAAAAGGTAGCAGGCGTAGCTGAAAAATGCGGTAAAATAGTCGTACACCTTTCCGAAGTACCGGCCACAGAAGAAGGTGAATATCTCCTCATTTTTCTGAAAGTGATGGCGCGAACCGGCAATGGAGAAGCTCAGCGAGATCCAGATGATAATTGCCAGAATGATGCCGACGATTGCAAACATGTCATTGCCCCAGGCGACGAAGTACATCAGCACTTCCTGCCCCGTGGCAAAGGCCGCACCAATCATCAGGGACATCACCGCCCCAGCATAGACCATCATACGGCCAAAGCGCAGCTTCTCTCCGGAGATGTTCTGGTGCATGTGCAGAATGCCTCCTTAGATGAGCTTGAGATATTTCATCGCCTTTTCAAGACGGGCAGCAGCAGGCTCGGAAACCGGTGTCAGCGGAATCGCGGTCGGACCGCAGGGAACGCCGATGAGCTCCATACCGTGCTTGAGCGGGCCGGGGTTGGTTTCGGCAAACATGGCGGCAATCAGCTCGGTGTAATTGCCAAACAGGTCGAGCGCCTCCTGCGTCTTGTGCTCCTTAACCAGATCGTACATCTTGACCCAGGCTTCAGGAACCAGGTTGGCAGAGGCCATAACGGCGCCCTTTGCCCCCAGCGCCATGAGCATGATGGAGAGGAACTCCTCACCGCTGAGGAAATTCGTTCGATCGCCAACACGGTTAATCATGTCAATGGCCTGCGCAGGGCTGTTGTTGCACTCCTTGATGCCGACGAGGTGCTTCGTGTTGTCCACCAGATACTCAAAGGTGGCCGCACTCATGTTGACGCAGGTACGGTAAGGAATGTTGTAAACTAGGAACGGAATGTTAATGTTCTTGTCCAGCTCAGTGTAGAAATCAATCAGCCCCTGCTGGGATGCATGGACATAGTACGGTGTCATGACCAGAACTGCATCCGCGCCGGCCTTTTCGCAATACTGCGTGAACGCGATGCTCTCGCCAATACCGGTTTCAAGGTTACCGATGATAACGGGAACGCGCTTGTTGACATACTCCACCGTGCAATCCACCGTTTCCTTGCGAACCTCCATCGTCAGCGCAGGATATTCACCCGTGCCGCCGAGCGCGAGGATGCTGTGAACACCGTTTTTGATCTGGAAATCGATAAGGTTTTTCAGCTGCTCCCGGTTGAGCGTGCGGTCCGCATTCAAGGGAGTAACAATGGCTGTCATAATGCCGCTAAGATCGATCATAAAAATACTCCTTTTCATTTTTTTCGTTACAAAGCGCTGTCTTTCAGGACGTGCTTAAAACCGGTTGACCCAGTTATAGGTTTCCTCGCCGTCGAGCGCCTTGAGAACCGTGTTGGCAAGAATCTCCGAGCAGCGCATGGATGCCTCGATGGTGTTGCCGCCGATGTGAGGCGTGAACATCACATTGTCAAACTGGAAGAGCGGATTGTCCAGCTCAGGCGGTTCCTTTTCCAGGCAGTCCAGGCCGGCTCCAGCAATCTTCTTGTTTTTGAGCGCCTCGACCATCGCCGCCTCATCAGCAACAGGGCCGCGGCCGCAGTTGATGAAATAGGCAGAATCCTTCATCGCCTCAAATTCAGCAGTGGAGAACATCCCCTTTGTTTCGGGCGTGAGCGGCGTGTGCAGGGAAACGAAATCAGCCTGCGCCAACGCCGTATGCAGATCCGTGTACATTTCCACGCCGATCTTTGCGCCGGCCTCTGCGGGAACATAGGTATCGTAGGCAATCACCTTCATGTCAAACGCCTGCGCGCGAGCCGCCAGTGCGCGGCCGATACGGCCGAGGCCGATAATCAGAAGCGTTTTACCCATCACGTCGTGCGTCTGGCGCTGATCCTTCGTGGCCCAGCCGCCGCTGCGAACGCTGTCGTCATTGATCTTGAGGGAGCGGCTGCACGCCAGAATGAACGTCATCGCATGCTCAGCCACCGTGATATGGCTGCTGTCTGGCACATTGAGAACGCGAACCTTATGGGCGGTCGCTGCGGGAATGTCGATATTGTCCAGACCGATACCGTGCTGGCCGATGACCTTGAGCGTGGGGCAGGCATCGATGACTTCGGCCGTCATCTGCTCCACACGGCAGCAGATTGCCTCGCACTGATTGTCGTTGATGTAACGGATTAGCGTTTCCTTGTCCCCATTGGGCGCCATAAAGACGTTGCCGTTTTCTGACAGGATAGCAACGCCATTCGGCTTAATGGTCGGTTCCACCAAAAGGATGTTGTGCTTCATAATGTAAGTCTCCCTTCTGCAGCATTTTGGTTGTTTTCGTTGGTTGTAAATGCAACAATCGTGAAATATTGCACAAACAGCCGTTAGAAAGTAGCAATATTATTGTAGAATAAGGCGGTTTTAAGGGCAATTCAGAATTAATTTTTTTCGTCAAAAACTTCTAACATTCATTAGGAAAAACAAGGAAAATCAAAACAGGACAAAAATGCATAGTTTTCCAAAAAATAAAAAAACAAGCACTGCCGGTATTTTCGAATGGAAATGCCTATGAGTGGAAGTTAAACGGGAACACTCTGGGATATGGCGAAAATTTTGAAGGAGGTCAGACCTATCAATTAGTGGTGCGTGCAACCACAACCAAAAAATTTGCAGACAATGTTGTTGTTAAAATAAACGGAGTTGCTGCTAATGTCTTGTCAGTAGATAATAATGCAGGAGTTCTTTTTGAGAGCTACTTTGCCATACCACAGGCTAAATTGCAGCAAATCGACGGGCAAATATCTGCGGTGCTACCAGGTCGAGGGCGATGCCTGTATGCACTGTCCAAAACGGCCGAGCTGTTTTGACAAGGCTGGAATTCGGCGCAGAGTGCTGGCCAGCAGTTGCTATCCGGCATTTTTCAGAGGGCATCAGCGCGTGAGAACTCCAGAATACCTGGCCATGATGCGGCTTCGTAAAATCTGGGCCGAGGGTAGCTTCTCCGTCTTGAAACGGGAACACTATATTTCAAGGATTTGAAAAAGGGGCATTCTTGCAGCTACGGAAGAATTCCTCCTTGCCGCCATGGCCCTAAACCTCAAGAGGATGGTAAATGCCATCTTTCGCTATCCCAAAATTTACTGTTCTGCTGGAACTACTGTGGGTTCCAGCAGAATTTTTGCTTTTGTCAACAGGTCCCTTATTGGACCTTATCTTTCGGCTCGGAGCTGTTCAAGGGTTCTCGGTTTTTCCATTCTGTTTGACCTCCCTTTTTTGAAAATAGGTATAAAAAGACCGTCAACTTTTCGCACATTGCGACCAGTCAACGGTCAGTTTTTCGATATTCGGTTTTTGTGTTTAGTTCGACAAATCAGAGTTTGTAAGAATAAAAAGGATGAAGAAATGACGGTTCAAC
>CABSBF010000066.1 GCA_902475855.1 uncultured Eubacteriales bacterium | reverse complement strand
TCACCCCATCCATTAGATATTATATCATACTGTCTAACAAATGGGGCGCTGTTCAGTCCAAAGGGACTTTTTTGACAAGCTGCCTACAAAATTGCAAAAATTTTGTATTTCTATTTTGCAATTTTGGCCGCTGCGGCGGGTTATCGAACGCAAAAATGAACCCATCTCTGCGTTAAATGCCGCCGCTAAGCACCGGCTGCACTCCGAAACGCCTCGCCGCGGCTCGGTGTGACGGTTCCCTTTCATACTGGAATTTCATAAAAAGCCGCAGGCTTTTTACAGCGCCTGCGGCGCGTCAAATTCTGTACAAATTGGTTTTCTGACGGTCTGAGGCCATTGCAAGCAAATGTGTTTGCAATGGCCTCTTTTATCCTCACACGAATCCGCATTGGCAAGTGCCGGCGCGTTCATTCTTTTCTCCGCTTGCGGGGCTTCGGCCTTGTGGCCTCATAACTTAACTCCAACAGCAGCTTGATCTGCTCATCCGACGCGCTGCCGTCCAGCGCCACGGAAAGCCAGCTCTCCTTGTTCATGTGATAGGCAGGAAATATGCCTGGCTCCCCTCGCAGGGAGCCGAGCAGGAGCGGGCTGCACTTGAGATTTACCACATCCAGCAGCTCGCTGCCGGGCAGACCGAGCTTGTTCCCCGGCACATCCAGAACGAGGGCAAACCACTTCCGGTTCCCGCCGTGCCGAAACACCGCATGATTTGGTGCGCCGGGCCATGGACAGTCCGGCGCGGCACCGTAGTTTTCGAAAATATATCGTTCCAGTTCCGTCCGGGTCATGCGTCTCTCTCCTCACTCTGCTGTGACGGCCACCTTGATGACGCCATCCAGCCGGTTTTCAAAGATGCGGTAGGCTTCTTCGATCCGGCTCAGTGGGAAGCGGTGGGTAATGAGCGGTGTGGTGTCGATTTTCCCCTGTTCGATCAGACGCAGGATCTCTGCACAGTCGCAGCCGTCCACACCGCCGGTCTTGAAGGTCAGGTTCTTGCCGTACATCTCCGGCAGGGGGAGCGTTTGCGTCTCGTCATAGAGGGCGACCACCGTCACGATGGCATTGGGGCGGGCGCAGTGCCACGCAAGCCCGAAGGTATTCTTTGCTCCGGCTACCTCCAGCACCACATCGGCGCCGCCGTGGTCACTGTGCTCCTGCACAAAGACCTCGCAGTTCTCCGGCCCGCAGAGCAGAACATCCGGATAATGCTTCCGGACAAAGGCCGTTCGTGCCGGGTCTTTTTCGCAGACGATGATGCGCTTCGGCGCTTTCAGAAGAACGCACAGCAGCGTGCAGATGCCCGTGGGGCCTGCGCCGATGATAAGCACAGTATCCTCCGGCTTGATCTCCGAAATGCGTGCCGCCCAGAAGCCGGTGGCCAGAATGTCCCCGACGAACAGTGCCTGTTCATCGGAAACGCCGTCGGGAATCTTATTCAGTCCCTGATCGGCGTATGGCACGCGCACGCGCTCCGCCTGCCCGCCGTCGATGCGGCAGCCAAGCGCCCAGCCGCCGTTGGGGTCGGTGCAGTTGTTCACCCAGCCATTACGGCAGAAAAAACACTCGCCGCAGAAAGTCTCCACGTTCACCGTCACCCTGTCACCCGGGCGGACGTTCTTCACCTCCGCACCGACGGACTCTACGACACCCACCATCTCATGGCCAACGGTGATTCCGGGCACGGCGCGGGGCACGGAGCCGTGCTTGATGTGCAGATCGCTGGTGCAGATAGACCCCAGTGTTACCCGCACGATGGCGTCACGGGGAGTTTCTATTTCCGGCGCAGGCTTGTCCTGAAGGGCAAACTTGCCGTGCTCTATATAGGTCAGTGCTTTCATACTCAGCCTCCGGGTGCAGTAATCTTAGTCTCTTCTAAATTATAACAGGAATCGCGAGAAATGCAACATGAACCAACGGCCGCCCCGCCGGGAAGGTTGCTTCTAAACAGACAAAACGCACACCCGCGGAGCGACCCGGCAGGCGTGCGTTTTGGCGGTATGCCCTTCCGCCTGACGGATCGGGCACATCCCTGCATTTTCCAGCGGCAAAGCCCGTTGGCTCAGCCCGCGATTTCCCGGTACATGGCAGAGGCATCGTCCTTGCGCACGGCCTCGGCGACGGCCAGCACCTCGACCGTCAGCGTCTTCTGTCCGAATGCGATGCACAGCACGTCCCCGACCTTGACATCGTAAGAGGCCTTGGCCGGACGGCCGTTGACCGTCACGCGGGCGTTGTCGCAGGCGTCGTTGGCGACGGTGCGGCGCTTGATGAGGCGCGAAACTTTCAGATATTTATCCAAACGCATAGCAGAACTCCTGATACAAGTTTCGGTCAGGGCGCTGCCCTGACCGAAGCGGTTTTATTTTGCAACAGCATCCTTCAGCGCACGGCCTGCCTTGAAGACGGGCACACGGGCTGCGGGGATCTCGATGGCTTCCTTGGTCTTGGGGTTGCGGCCGACGCGGGCTTCGCGCTGCTTGACCTCAAAGGAGCCAAAGCCGACGAGCTGAACCTTGTCGCCGTTGGAAACGGCTTCGGTGATGGTATCAACGGTAGCGGCCAGTGCCTTTTCGGCGTCCTTCTTGGACAGGCCGGATTTCTCAGCGATCTGAGCGATCAGTTCAACTTTGTTCATTAGATTTAACCTCTTTCTTAGAATGTTTCTCTCAAAGATGAGCAAGCTCATCCGATGTGGTTTCCTGCGGTTGGCTCCCTTCGGAGCGCTCTGCCTATAAAATTTACCACATGAGCCGGAAATACGCAAGTAAAAAACTGGAAAAAATCACCGGATGTGCAGAATTTGTGCAATTTTCTCCCCTTTGGGGAGGAACATGCAGTCATCATAGGTGATTGCATGGAACACAACAATCAGAACTGCGTACACGGCGACGGCGATAAGAATCGCAAAGCCGCAGCAAACCACAACGCTTGAGATGATTTTTGACAACAGGAAATAGACGATGTACGTCGCGGCGCCCATGACGACCGCGGCAAGGCAGCTCCGCCAGATATTGGAGATCACCTTCGGGGCACGGCGCAGGACGCGGTTCATGGCAAACAGGTTCAGCGCCATGACGACCGTGAAGCACAGGAAAGTACTTACCGGCGCGCCGACGATGGATATATTGGGATTGCCGACGAGGATGTAGTTCATAATAACCTTCAGCACGCCGCCGATGATGGTATTGAAGACGGGAAGAAACACGAACCCGTGCGCCTGCATGATGGCGCTCGCCATGTTGGAAATGCTGTAGATCAGGATGGTCAGGCTGAGCAGGGACAGAATGGTCGAGGCCATATCCAGAAGCTGCCCGGAGTAACCGCCGAGAAGCTGGATGATCGGCCGCGACAGGACGAACAATCCCACCGCGCAGGGTGCGGCGATCAGGCTCATGAGCCGCAGAGAGGAATCCTGCACCATGCGCACGCCGCGCATATTTCTGCGCGTCAACTGATCGGTGATGGCCGGGATGATGGCGGCCGTGATGTTCGGGATAAACGCCAGCGGAAGATTGAACACCGTCTGGCAGAAATTATACATGCCCTTGGCGGTATCTGCGGCGTACTGCGCCATATCCTCCGGGTGCTTCTCGGCAGCGATGGAGAGCAGACGCGCCATTACGCTGTCCGTCCCCGCCTGCACTGAGGCAGCCGAGCTGAGCATACGGGACATAACAGTGGAGGAGTCGATCAGCGCAATGATCTGAAGACCGGCTGCACCGATGGTGATCGGCACAGCAATGGAGAGCAGCGCCTTCAGCGTGGTCTGCACGGAGCTGACCTTGCCGCCCATGGAGTCAAGCTCAGCCGCAGCGCGGCGGCGGGCAAGGACAAGGTAGATCGCCGACAGAAGCGAACCGACGGTAACACCCAGGATGGTCGCGCCGGAGGCCTTGGGGCCGTCGCCGGTGTTGCGCAGCACAAGCCACGCAAGGCTCAGGCCGAGGATCAGCTTGCACAGCGCCTCAATGACCTGGCTGATCGCAGTGGGCTTCATGTTGCCCTGTCCCTGGAAGAAGCCGCGGCAGGCCGAGGCGATGCAGATGCACAGAACCGCCGGGCCAAGCGCCAGGATGGAATAGTATGCGCCGGGGTTGTGCATGACGGTAGAAGCCAGCCAGCGCGGGAAGAGCATCATAATGCCGCTGCCCAATGTGCCGAGCACAAGATAGGCCAGAAGCGAGGTCTGATAAATCCGCTTGACCTGCCGGCCGTTGCCGAGGGCCTGCGCTTCGGAAACCAGACGGCTCATCGCCACCGGCAGGCCCGTGACGGACACAACCAGCATGACCGAGTAGATGTCATAGGCGGTGTTGAAATAGCCGAAGTTGGCGTCGCCGATCAGACGCTTGAGCGGGATTTTGTAGAGCATGCCGATGATCTTGACCAGAATGGTCGAAATCGACAATATCGCCGCGCCGGTCAAATAATTCTGCTTGCTGTTCTTGTTTTCCAAAAATCGGTCACTCCTTTTCCGGAGAGAATATATGGGGCATGACATAAGCGGCAAGCTCATGCACGACGCTTTCCAGGTCGATGGTCGGATACTTCCCGGCCGCGTAGAGAATTTTTCCTCGCACCATGGTCATCACAACATCGTGGCCGCTGACGGCATAGGCAAGATGGGAAAGGACATTGTGGCAGGGCATCAGATGCGGTGCAGTGAAGTCGAGCAGGATGAGGTCGGCGTCCATGCCGGGCTTGATCATGCCGCACTCGGCCTCGCGGCCCTGCGCCCGCGCGCCGCAGACGGTGGCCATCATCACGGCGGCCTGCGCCGGGAGCGCCTTCGGGTCGCCCGTGATGCCCTTGGCCATCAGCGTGGCAGCCTTGATCTCTTCAAAAAGGTCGAGATTGTTGTTTGAGGCGCTGGAATCCGTTCCGAGGGCGACGTTCATGCCGGATTTGATCATCTCCTGCACATTGGCGCAGCCGGAGGCCAGCTTAAGATTGGACACCGGACAGTGGACGGCGGAAGCCTTCCGTTTTGCCAGTAATTTCATGTCCTCCGGCTCCAGCCAGACGCAGTGCGCGGCAATGGAACGGGTGTCGAACACATGGTGGCAGTCGAGAAGCTGGGCGGGTGTAAGCCCGTACTTTTCCTTGCAGGCCTCATGTTCGGCCTTCGTCTCGGACAGATGCACGTGCATTCCCAGATGCTCGTTAATGGCATATTCGCTCACGGCGTCCCAGAGGCGGTGGTCGGAGGTATACTCGCCATGAACGGAGGCGTCCACACGGATGCGGCCGTTGTCAAAGCCGTCCCATTTTTCTTTCAACTCCATCATCTCGCGGCAGCCGGGATGCGTTTCCACGTCAAACTCCTCGCCGAAGAGGGTCGTGCCGCGGGCAAGGTTGGCCTTGATACCGGATTCAGCGACAGCCTCGGCGATGGCGTTGCAGTGGTCGTACATATCCGACACCGAGGTCGTACCGAAGCGCAGGCACTCCGCGATGGACAAAAGCGTCGCCGCCTTGACGCAGCGCTCGTCCATGCGCTCCTCGCGCGGGAAGATATGATCGTTGAGCCACACGGAAAGTTCACAGTCGTCGGCATAGCCGCGCAGGGGCGACATGGCCAGATGCGTGTGGCAGTTGATCAGGCCGGGCATGAGCACCATGCCCTCGCCGTTGATGATCTTCTGCGGTTTTTCCTCCGGGGCCTTGCGGGAAAGATAGCTGATCTTCCCGTCCGTAACGCCGACAAAGGCCGAGAACAGCACGTGCAGCTCCTCGTCCATGGTAACGGCGGTGACATTGGCAAAGAGAATATCCATAAAGCGTCCTTTCATTTCAGCAGGGCAAAGGCGGCGTCCTTCTGCCTGAGGACATCGTCTATGCGTGTGATATACTGCTGGGGAAATTTGGGGTTGTGGAAGCGCTCCAGCCGGCCGTCCGGCAGGTTGATCTTGGTCATTCCGCCGCCGCCCAGGGAGATAATGCTGTGCAGCTCCTCCATCATATAAATATTGTACAGGCAGGCAGAGCCAGGCTTCGTCCAACCGATGTTTTCAAAGCTGCCGGACATATACTTCTGGCGGTAGAGATAGTAGGGGTGGTAGCCGTGCTCCCGCAGCGAGCGCTCCGCGCCGTCGAGCATTTCGCGCACGGCCTCGGCCGTCGGCAGCTCCTCGCGGGAAAAATAAAGATCTGCGCCCTTTTTGAGCGCCAGCGTGTGCACGGTGATGTTGTCCGGCGCCAAAGAAAGCACCTGTGCAAGGGAATCGGCAAAGCTCTCCGGCGTGTCCAGCGGCAGACCGGCGATCAGATCCATGTTGATGCTCAGCCCGGCCGCGTCCGCCTCCATATAAGCAATGCGGGTCTGCTTTGCGGTATGGCAGCGGCCGATGCGGCGCAGCACGGCGTCGTTCATCGTCTGCGGGTTGATGCTCACACGTTCACAGTCGTTTTGAAAAATCGCACACAGTTTGAGGATGTCGAGCGTATCCGGGCGGCCGCCCTCCACGGTGTATTCTATGAGGGACGAGAGGTCAAAATGTGCGGCAATCGTCTCCATCAGGCGGCAAAGCTGCTCGGTCGAGAGCGTCGTGGGCGTGCCGCCGCCGATGTAAAGCGTGCGAACGGTTTTGCCGGAGGCACGCAGCAGTGCGCCGGTGTGCGCAATTTCTTTTTCCAGTGCGGCAAGATAGGGTTCCAGCAGGGCACCCTGCCGCCCGGTCGTCTGGCTGACAAAGCTGCAATAGGCGCAGCGCGTCGGACAGAAGGGAATGCCGATATACACGGAAACGTCCTGCGGGCGCAGGCGCTTTGCGGCCTCGACGGTCGCAAGCGAGCACTCTACGGCAAGACGGCTCCGCGCGGGCGTGACATGGTAGGTCTCCTCCAGAAGCCGCTGCGCGCCTGTCTCCGTGCCGCCTGCAAGAAGATAGCGTGTTGTAAGCTTGGTTGGCCGCACGCCGGAAAGGCTGCCCCACTCCGGCGGCTCGCGCAGAAGCATTGCGGCAGCGTAATAGGCATTTTGCAGCAGACGGCGGCGGGAGGGGACATCCGCGTCCGCGCGCTTCATGCGGCGGCCGGCGCGCACGGTTTTGCCGTGCAGTGTGATTTTTGCCGTGGCGGTGATCCACTGCGGCCCTATATGCAGCGCGGAAACCGCGCCGTCGCCCGTGAAAGGCGCGTCGACCGGCTCCATGGATTCCTCGGGGAACAGCGCGAGCTGGAGCTGCTCGACGGCGTAACGGTCGTTATGACCCCGCAGCAGCAGCTTCATGGCAGATAGGGGTTGCGGGCGCGCTCTTTATCCAGCGTGCTTTCTTCGCCGTGGCCGGGCAAAACGATCAGGTTTTCCGCAATGGCTGCCAGTCTTGCCAGACTTTTCTCCATTGCCTGCGCATTGCCGCCCAGATCGGTACGGCCGCAGGAACCGGCAAAGAGCGTATCGCCTGTGAAAAGCGTGTCCTCACAGCGCAGGCACACCGAACCCATCGTGTGGCCTGGCGTTTCCAGCACAGTGAAGCGCAGCGCTCCCACCTCCACCACGTCGCTCTCGGCATAAAGATCGGTGTAATACGGCGCGGTCACGGTCATCGCCGTGCGCAGCGCCAGATCATTTTCATGGATCCAGACCTGACAGGCCGTAGCCTGCGCAATGGCGCGCACGCCGCCGACATGGTCAAAGTGGCCATGCGTCAGCAAAACAGCGCGAATGGTCAGCTTTTGCTCCTGCGCCGCGGCAAGCACCTTTTCCGGCTCGAAGCCGGGGTCGATGACGGCGGCATTGCCCGCCTCGTCCGAAACGAGGTAGCAATTGGTCTCCAGCGGGCCGACCACCAGACGGTGAATGTTCATAAAATCTCTCCTTACATCACATCAGCTCGTCCGTGTCCAGAATCAGGGTCACGGGGCCGTTGTTTTCCGAGGTGACAAGCATATCCGCGCCGAACTCGCCGTGCTGCGGCGCAAAGCCGCGGTCGCGGCATTCCTGCAAAAACTGCTCATACAGCGGGATGGCGATGTCCGGCGCAGCCGCGCCCGTGAAGCTGGGCCGCCGTCCGTGACGGCAGTCGCCGTAGAGCGTGAACTGGCTGACGACCAGCACACCGCCGCCCACGTCTGCAAGTGAGCGGTTCATTTTATCATTTTCGTCGCGGAAAATCCGCAGGCCAAGAATTTTGTCCGCAAGCTTTTTGCAGTGCGCGGAAGTATCTCCGGGCGCGATGCCCAGCAGGATGAGGAAGCCCTCACCGATCTCGCCGGTGACGCTGCCGCCAATGGCAACTCTGGCGCTTTTGACTCTTGTAACGACGGCGCGCATCAGTTCTGCCCCCTTCGGACGTCCAGAACGCCGGAGATCGCGCGGATCTTTGTGCGGATCGCCTCCAGCTCCTGTACGTTTTTGACTTCAAAGGTCGCGATGGTGCGTGCCTTGCCCGTAGGCATATCGCGGCCGGAAATTTCCGTGACCTTGACCTTGGAGGACGAGAGCGCCGTGGCAATGTCCAGCCAGATGCCGTCACGGTCGGTGGAATCGACCTCCAGCGTAGTGGAGAAGGGCTTCTCCGCGCCCGTGTTCCAGGATACCCTGACCCAGCGTCCGGCCTGCCGGGGGTCATTTGCGCCGGCGGCGTTGGGGCAGTCGCGTCGGTGAACGGAAACGCCGTAACCCTTGGTGATAAAGCCGATGATGTCGTCGCCCGGAACCGGCGTGCAGCAGCGGGAGAATTTGATCATACAGGAGTCGATGTCCTCAACGATCACGCCGGAGTCTTTATGGCGGCTCTGGCGCACGGAAGGCTGCTCCGGCTGGCGAAGCTGCTCCTTCTGCTGTTTTTCGCGGCCGGCGCGTGTCAGCTCGTCGCGGATCCGCCCGAAGGCCTTGACCGCGGTCAGGCCGCCGTAGCCGATGGCAGCATACATATCATCAAGGCAGTCGAAGGAGAGCTTCTTGAGAAGCACCGGCAGCAGCTCCTGATCCTGCAATACGGCGGGACTGATCCCGGCGCGGCGCAGCTCGCTTTCGAAACTGGCCTTGCCGTGAACAATGTTGTCCTCGCGTTTTTCCTTCTTGAACCACTGCTTGATCTTCGTGCGCGCCTGATTGCTCTTGCAGATGTTCAGCCAGTCGCGGCTGGGCCCCTTGGCAGTCTTGGAGGTGAGGATTTCCACGATATCGCCGTTGGCAAGCTGCTGATCGTAGGAGGCAATGCGGTTGTTGATCTTCGCGCCGATCATGGCGTTGCCCACGCCGGAGTGGATGGCATAGGCAAAGTCGATGGGGGTAGAGCCGGAGGGCAGGGACATGACCTTGCCCTTGGGTGTAAAGACGAATACCTCGTCGTCGAACATCTCCACCTTGAGCGAATGGATATAGTCCTCGGCATCGGTCTCCTGCTGCGTTTCCAGCAGGCGGCGCACCCATTCAAACTGCTTTTCATCGCCGCCCTCTACGCCCTGCTTGTACTTCCAGTGCGCGGCGATGCCGTATTCCGCCGTTTCATGCATCTCCCAGGTGCGGATCTGCACCTCAAAGGGGATGCCCTGCCGGCCGATGACGGTCGTGTGAAGGCTCTGGTACATATTGGGCTTCGGCGTGGAAATATAGTCCTTAAAGCGGCCGGGAACCAGATTGAACAGATCGTGGATGTGGCCCAGCACATTATAGCAGTCCGGGATGGAATCAACGATCACCCGGAACGCATACATATCATACAGTTCATTGATGCCCTTGCCCTGCGACTTCATCTTGCGGTAAATGGAATACACGTGCTTGATGCGGCCGTAGATAGAACCGTGGATGCCCACGGCGGACAGGCGCGTGGTGATCTTGCTCTGGATGGCCTTCATAAA
>CABSBF010000065.1 GCA_902475855.1 uncultured Eubacteriales bacterium | reverse complement strand
CTGCACGAATTCAAGCTGCCATCAAACCTCCCGCGCACAATCGGCCAGCCTGAATCAGAATAAGCATGCCCCGGCTGCCGGTTTTCCGGCAGCCGGGGCATTTTTGATGAGCAGTGGTAAGAAAGAGGACGGAAAAGCGTGCCTTCAAGTCAGCGTACGGGAGAATTCTATTTCTCCGGAGCGGTGAAATAGGCCCGCGTCTGCGCGGCGTTGCGCAGAACCTCCTGACGCAGCTCCTCCAGAGAAGCAAATTTCCGCTCCGGACGCAAAAAAGTGTGGAATTCCAAGCGCAAAGGCCTGCCATAGAGATCGCCCTCATAGCCGAGAATCCACGGCTCCACCGTGACGCCGCTGCCGTCTACTGTCGGGCGGACGCCGATGTTTACGACTGCCGGGAGGCTCTGCCCGTCAAAGCAGGCCTTTGCGGCATAGACACCGAAACGCGGGGTGAGAACGCCCTGCGGAAGGTGCAGATTTGCCGTCGGAATGCCAATGGTGCGGCCCAGCTTTCGGCCGCTTACCACGGTTCCGGTGAGGATGTGCGGATGCCCGAGGAAACGAACCGCACGCGCCATCTCACCATCGGCCAGCAGCTTGCGGATGAGAGTGGAGGACACCGTCTGCCCTTCCAGGCAGATCTCCGGGATGCAGTCATAGCCCGCGCCCTCCGCGCGGCAGACCTCCGCCAATCTTTCGGCATTGCCCAAGCCACGGTCGCCAAAACGGAAATCATGGCCGCAGACCACGTGTACCGCATGGTATCTGCCCAGTACGGTCTGCATGACAAACTCCTGCCAGGGCTGGTGCATGGTACTGTGGTCGAAATGCAGGGAGTACACGCGGTCGATGCCGTAGTATTTGCGCATCATCCATTCGCGGTCGGCAGGGGAGTTGATGAGGGGAACGGGAGAGCCGAAGACCAGCTCGTCCGGATGAATATCGAAGGTCAGCACCGCAGCGGGCAGGCCGAGACGATCAGCCACCTCCCGCGTCCGCGAAAGCAGGCCGCCGTGGCCGAGATGCACGCCGTCAAAAAAACCCAGCGCGAGAACGCAGTTTTCATTCATACCGAAACCTCAAAAAAACTCTTGATTGTTCTGACTTTGCCGCTTTCTGCCGAGGCCAGCGCAAGAAATTCACCGTTTTTGGCGTACAAGCGCCACCGACCGTCGGTAAGCTGCCCGGAAAAGACCGCGCCGTTGCGGCACTTTTTTTCCTGCGAGGCGGAAAGCGTTGCGGCCGGAAATGCGGCAAATAGACTGTCTGCCGGCATCAGGAGAGAGGCCGGGTCGGGATGGCGCAAAATCTCATCCAGAGGGATGGCCTGCGCAAGCGTATAAGCACCGGCCTGCTCGCGCCGCAGTGCGGCCATGCAGCCGCCGCAGCCCAGCGCCGCGCCGATGTCGTGGCAGAGCGTGCGGACATAGGTTCCCTTGGAGCAGTGGATACGCAGAAGAAGATCTTGTCCGTCGAATCCGCAGAAGTCGATGGAAAAGATCTCGATCCGCCGTGGACTGCGCGCGACTTCCTTCCCGGCGCGGGCCAGCTCATAGAGTTTTTTTCCGCCAATTTTGACCGCAGAATACATTGGCGGAATCTGCTCCTGGACGCCGAGAAAACGCGGCAGCACGGCTGCCAGCTCCTCAGCGGAAACGGAAGCGGGCTGCTCAGCCAGCACCGTCCCGGTGATATCCTGCGTATCAGTCACGACGCCGGGGCGCAGTGCGGCAAGGTAAGTTTTGTCCGCGTGCTCAAAAAACTCCACGGCGCGCGTGGCACGTCCAAGGAAGACCGGCAGAACGCCCGTGGCCATGGGATCAAGTGTGCCGCCGTGTCCGATGCGCTTTTCACGGAAAACGCCGCGCAGTTTGGCGACCACGTCCTGCGAGGTCCAGTCGGCGGGCTTGTCGACGATCAGAATTCCGTTTGCCATCAGACCGCGACCCCCGATGCGGCGAGAACCCGCAAAATGGCCGCCTTTGCCTCCGCTATGCCGCCAGGCACCGTTGCGCCGGCTGCTGCGGCGTGGCCGCCGCCGCCGAGCTGCGCACAGTATTCCGCCGCGTTGTAGGCGGGAGAGGTGCGGACGGAGAGCTTGCCGCCTTCCGGCTCCTGCCGGATCATCACGCCGATCTCTACGCCCTCAATATCGCGGCCAAAGCCGGAGATGTCGTCGATGTCGTCCTCCGTCAGCCCCAGAGAGTCGATCAGCTCAGCGGGGATCGCGCTGACGGCGACGATACCGCCGGCGTAGAATTCGGTAGTCTGGGTCAGATAGGCGTCCAGCTTCAGTCGCGCCAGACGGTGCGTCAGGAACATCACACGGTTGATCGAGAAGGTGTCCGCGCCTGCATCCTTGCAGGCCGCCGCTGCGCGCAGCGTTTCAGCAGTGGTGTTACTGTAGCGGAAGCAGCCGGTATCCGTGGAGATGGCCACATAGAGCGCTTCCGCGATGCGCTTGGTCAGGGAGACTCCCATCGCCTGCAAAACGTGCAGGATGATCTCGCCGCAGGCGGCTGCCTGCGGATCTACGAGCCCCTGTGCGGCATAGGCGGAGTTCCGGCCGTGGTGGTCGATCACAAGCTCCACGCATTCGGCGTATTGCGCGGCATTATATGCAAGAATGTTGGCGGCGGCAACGTCCACCGCGACAATGCAGCTGTCTGCCTGCACGTCCGGGCAGGTCATTCCCTCCAGGTAGGGGAGAAATTTCGGTGTAAACTGGGGATTGTCCAGGATGACCGCCTGTTTGCCCAGTGCACGCAGACCGCCGCAGAGCGCGGCGGCGCAGCCGATCGTGTCGCCATCCGGACGGCGGTGCGTCAGGATAACGAAGTGGTCGCGCGCAAGAAGAAAGGCAGCTGTTTCACTGACCGTCAGTTGCTTCATTTTCACCGTCCTCCGGAATGTCGAGCTTGGACAAAATGTCCAGAATATGCGCGCCGTGGGTGATCGAGTCATCCGCCTGCCATTGCAGTTCCGGCGTGTAGCGAAGCTGGAGGTTTTTGCCCAGCTCGCGGCGCAGGTAGCCGGAGGAGGACCTGAGCCCCGTCAGGGTTTCCTTGACACAGTCCTTATCCAGCATGGATACAAAGACCTTTGCATAGCGCAGGTCGGGTGTGGTTTCCACATGGGTGATGGAAACCATGGTTTTATGCACGCGCGGATCCTTCAGCTCACGCAGGAGCTCTGCCAGTTCGCGCTGAATTTCTTCGTTGATGCGTCCAAGACGATTGGATGCCATATTAAAGTTCCTCCTTTTTGAAAAAACGGGGCTGTTGCACCGGCAACAGCCCCGGAATTGTGTCAGCGGGGAATTTCCTCCATGACGTAGCACTCGAAGACGTCGCCTTCCTTGATGTCGTTGAACTTATCGATGGACATACCGCATTCGTAGTTCTGCGCGACTTCCTTGACGGAATCCTTGAAGCGCTGCAAAGAGCCGACGACGCCGTCGTAGATGACGATATTGTCCCGCAGAACGCGCACCTGTGCATCGCGGGTGACCTTGCCGTCTTTGACATAGCAGCCGGCGATGGTGCCAATGGCGGAGACCTTGTAGGTCTGGCGCACGACGGCATGGCCGATGATGGCCTCGCGGTACTTCGGTGCGAGCATACCCTTCATGGCCGATTCAATCTCGTCGATCGCATCGTAGATGACGCGGTACATCCGCAGGTCAACATTTGCACGCTGCGCGGAGGCCGCGGCTGCTGCATCCGGACGGACGTTGAAGCCGACAACAATCGCGTTGGCGGTGGAGGCCAGCAGAATGTCGGATTCGTTGATTGCGCCGACGCCAGCATGGATAACGCGGACGCGAACCTCTTCATTGGAGAGCTTTTCAAGGCTGGCCTTGACCGCCTCAGCAGAGCCCTGTACGTCGGCCTTGACGATGAGGTTGAGCTCTTTCATCTCACCCTCCTGCATTTTGGCAAAGAGGTTATCAAGAGTAACCTTGCTCATGAGCTTCGCGGCGGCGTCCTTCTCAGCCTGCTTGCGCTGCTCGACGAGCTGACGTGCCATACGCTCATCTGCAACGGCATCGAACTCGTCGCCGGGCGCAGGCGTCTCGGCAAGACCGGTGATTTCGACCGGGATGGAGGGGCCTGCATCGCTGATGGCGCGGCCCTTATCGTCCATCATCACGCGGACACGGCCGACGGCGGTGCCTGCAATGATGAGGTCGCCCTTGTGCAGCGTGCCGTTCTGAACAAGCAGCGTTGCAATGGGGCCGCGGGTCTTGTCCAGACGAGCCTCAATGACGGTGCCCTTGGCGGCGCGATTCGGGTTAGCGCGCAGTTCCTGCATCTCAGCGGTCAGAATAACCATTTCCAGAAGCTGATCAATGCCCTGACCGGTCTTTGCGGAGATCGGGCAGACAATGGTATCGCCGCCCCATTCCTCGGGGATGAGGTCATATTCGGTGAGCTGCTGCATGATGCGGTCGGGGCTTGCGCCGTGCTTATCCATCTTGTTGACTGCCACAATGATGGGAATCTTTGCGGCCTTTGCATGGTTGATGGCCTCGATGGTCTGCGGCATGATGCCGTCATCCGCGGCGACGACCAGAATGGCAATATCGGTACACATGGCGCCGCGGGCGCGCATGGAAGTAAAGGCGGCATGACCCGGCGTATCGAGGAAGGTGATGGGGTTGCCGTTGATCTGCACGGTGTATGCACCGATGTGCTGCGTAATGCCGCCGGCCTCGCCGGAGGCGACGTGCGTCTTCCGCACGGCGTCAAGCAGGCTCGTTTTGCCATGGTCAACGTGACCCATCACGACGACAACGGGGCTGCGCGGAACCAGTTCGTCCGCAGTATCCACATGGTCGTCGATCAGGCGCTCTTCGATGGTCACAACGACCTCGCGCTCCACGCGGCAGCCGAGCTCGGTTGCAACAAATTCTGCAGTGTCAAAGTCGATGGTCTGGTTGATGGAGGCCATCACGCCGTTTTTGATCAGAGTTTTGATGACCTCGGTCGCGGTCTTCTTCATGCGGGAGGCCAGCTCACCAACGGTGATCTCGTCGGGAATCTTGACGGTCAGCGGGGTCTTTTTGATGACCTCCAGACGCAGACGGCGCATTTTTTCCTGCTCCTCGTTGCGCTGCTTGTTGCCGAAGGGGGGCTTCTTTGCACCCTTGGTCTTGTTTTTATTCTTACTGGCGATCTTCTGCTTACCGCCGGAGAAATTCTGTGCGCGCTCGGAGATCAGCTCATCAACGCGGTCGTCAAAGCGGTCGGCATTGACGGTGACGGCCTTCGTGTCAACCACACGGCGCTCGCGCTTGCGCTGTTCTTCCTTCGGCTTTTCGGGCTGTACGGCAGGGGCATCCTTCTGCGCGGCGGGCGCCTGCGCCGGAGTCTCTGCTTTAGGGGCATCCTTTTTGGGTGCGGGTGCCACGGCAAAGACCTGCTCCAGAGAACCAATCTGATTGTGCTGGGTGATATAGTCAAAAACCACGTTGAGCTGCTCGTCCGTCAACACCTGCGTGTTGCTGCGCGGCTTCTCAAAATATTTTCCGACGATCTCCGCAATGTCTCTCGGCGTTTTGCCAAAATCCGCTGCGACTTCCTTAATTCGATACTTCACTAAACTCATAAAGCCACCTCCAAGTTACTTCTTTCCATGCCGGACATTGTATCTGTGCGCTTTCTCTTCCTCGCGGCGCTTTTCCACGCGCTGGACGCGCACATCCAGATCTCCGAGAAGCTCTGCATACTTTTCCGGCTCCCCCAGTGTTTTGACAAAGGCCTGCGCCAACCGCACGTCCGTGATTGCGGCCATTGCACAGCTTGAAACGCCAAGCGCGTCGCCCAGCTCATCTTTGGTAAAGGACAGACGGAGCAGCGGCTGTGCCGTTCCCGCAACAAAGCTGCGCGCCCGGCGCACCGTGTGATCCGACGCGTCCGAAGCCACGAGCAGCAGCCTCGCGCGTCCGGCTCTCGCAATCGCGCCGACCTGCTCCTCACCGATTGTGAGGTTGCCGCCCTTACGCGAGATGGCGAGCAGACCCAGACTTCTATTCTGTTCCATTTGTTTCTGCCTCCAGTTCTGCCAGCAGGGCGTCATAGATCTCCTGCGGGATTTCCACTTCCAGCGCACGTGCCAGCGCCTTTGTCTTAATTGCCTTTTTCAGGCAATCCGGATTGGGACAGAGATACGCGCCGCGGCCGTTTGCCTTGCCCTTGCAGTCGATGCAGACCTGCCCTTCCGGGCTGCGCACGACACGAATCAGCTCTCGCTTCGGCTTCATTTCGCGGCAGCCGAGGCATTGCCGCATCGGTATTTTCTTCGGCACGGTATTTCCTCCCCTCGGATATAAACGGGATTACGCCTCGACGGGCGCTTCTTCAAACAGCTCCGCCTGGGAAGCGGGCTTGATATCAATTTTGCAGCCGGTCAGACGCGCGGCAAGCCGTGCATTCTGACCTTCCTTACCAATGGCCAGCGAAAGCTGGTCGTCCGGTACAATCACGCGGCAGGCCTTGAGGCCGGGCAGCGGCGTAACGGAGATGACATCCGCCGGGGAAAGCGCGGAGGCAACGAACTGTGCCATATCCTCCGACCAGACGACGATGTCCATCTTTTCCCCCTGCAATTCATCCACGACTGCGCCGACACGCGCGCCGCGCGTACCGACGCAGGCGCCGACGGGATCAATGTTTTCCTCTGTGGCATGGACGGCGATCTTGGTACGGGAGCCGGGTTCTCTGGCGATGGAGCGGATCTCCACCGCACCGGAAGCGATTTCCGGGACCTCCAGCTCGAACAGGCGCTTGACCAGTGCCGGGTGCGTTCTGGAAACGAGGACCTGCGGGCCGCGATTGCTGCGGCGTACCTCCACGACATACACGCGGATCATGTCGCCCTCGGTAAAATGCTCGGTTTTGACCTGCTCGCCGGCGGCCAGCAGCGCGTCGGTGCGGTCGGTGCCCTGCCCGATGCGGATGGTCATATCGCCGGAGCCCGGCTCAATGCGCAGGACAGTGCCGGTGAGGATCTCGTGCTCCTTGGAGGAGAAGCTCTCAAAGACCATGCCGCGCTCAGCTTCGCGGATGCCCTGGATGATGACCTGCTTGGCCGTCTGTGCCGCGATGCGGCCGAAGGCCTGCGTCTGAATTTCAACATTGACAAGATCACCCTCCTGTGCGTTGGGATCGATCTTGCGGGCAGCGTCCAGAGCGATCTCCGTAGCGGGCGTGAAGACCTCGTCCACGACTTCCTTCTGGGCATACATCTGCATTTTCTGCTCGGTCAGCTCGACGAAAACATTATCCGTGTAGCCGTCCTTATCCTTTTTATAGGCAGCGACCAGTGCCTGCGTGATGCGCTCGACCATGTAATCTACGGGGATGCCGCGTTCTTTTTCCAACTGGCGCAGAGCCGCAAAAATCTCAGCGTTCGAGTTCATGTTGTCCTCCTTAAAATTCCACGCGAAGCCGCACCAATGCGACCTCCGCTTTTTCAAATGTGATTTCCTGCCCGCCGGCAGAAATGGTAACGTCACCGTTTTGGTAGGCCTTCAGAATGCCGGGAACTTCCTTCCGGCCGTCCTTCGGGCGGTAGAGCTTGACCAGAACCGGTTCGCCCAGGAAACGTGCGAAGTCGGTCGGGCGTTTAAGCACCCGCTCCAGCCCTGCGGAGCAGACCTCAAAACGGTAGCTCTCCGGAATCGGATCCTTTTCATCCAGCACGGGATCGACCGCGCGGGAAACGGCCTCGCAGTCATCAATATCCACGCCGCCATCCTTGTCGATGTACAGACGCAGAAACCATTCGCCGCCCTCGCGGATGTATTCGACATCCCAAAGGCTGCATCCCTGCGCCTGCACCAGGGGCTCGGCAAACTGCCAGACCTGTTCGGTGATCTTCATAATCGTTCCTCCAGAAAAAATCAAAAAGTCAAGAAGAAAGAGAGGGGAAATCCCCTCTCTTTAGTAACGTATACTATAGATTGCTGTTATTATAGCACGGCGTTTTTCATAATGCAAGTGCTTTCGGGCACTTTTTCCTCCGAAATGCAGAACTTTTTCCGAAAAAACAGGCTTGCAGCGCTCGATTTCTGTCGAACGAATTTTTTTCTGTGCGCTATGTAATTTCTCTTCGGAATATGGTACAATACTTACAGAAAATTTCCGGGAGGCGATTTCATGAAAAAGCTCCTCAATTCTCAGGGACTGCTGCTCTTTCTGACCCTTGCCGCCGCGCTGGCGGGTGCACTGCTGCGCCGTTATCAGCTTGCAAACGAGCTTCTGAGCGACGGGACGCTCCTTCCCGGCAGCAGGATGCACATCGTACTGATCGCCCTTCTGGTACTGTATGCTGCCGCAGTGATCCTGCTATTACGTCCCCTGCGCAAAAAGCGGAGCTGGCAGGAGGTTTTTCCCGTCAACCGCCCGCTGAATCTGGTGCAGATTGCATGCGCCCTGCTGCTGGCTGCGGGAAATATTTTTCTTCTGACACAGGGAAAAACGGCGGTGCAGCCGGTTGCCTCCGGTTTTTCCGTTGTATTGCAAAAACTCCTGCCGTGGTTGGCCTTTCTTGCGGCGGGGTGTATGGCAGCCTTTGCCGGGATGCGCATGAGCGGGCAGAAACCACCGGCGCTTTTGTATATGGCGGTCAGCGTCTATCTGGTCGTGCGGCTGATCCTGAATTTCCAGACCTGGAATACCGATCCCTCCATCCATGACTATGGCTTCCGCCTGCTTGCCGCGATTTTCTGTATGCTCGGCACCTATCAGCTTGCGGGATTCTGCCTCGATCAGGGCCGCCGCCGCATGACGTGCTTCTGGACGCTCTGCGCCGTGCTCTGCTCCGCCATCGGGCTTACCGATGCCGTTTATGCCGCCAATGTGGGCGAGGCGCTTGTGAGTGTGGCGCTCGGCGGTTTCATGTTCCTCAACAGTGTGCAGGTGCTCTTTGCCACCGGCCGCCGCAGCCGTCCGCTGCCGGGCGTCACACCACCCAGCGATACTGCGGAAACGGCTGACTGAACAGCACCCGCCGCATTCCGTCTTCCAGAAAGATCGCGATTCCGCAGAGTGCGAACCAGAGCAGCGTGAAGGGCAGACAGATCTGCCCCATGAGGTTCATGGGCGCGGCGGAGTAATCCCAGACGTTCCACTGCAAAATCTCATTGACGAGCACGCCCGTCCAGAATTCGCAGAAGGTGACGATGAGCGCACCGAGCATCATCTGCCACAGCACGGGAAGATGCCAGTGCCGGTCAAGACTGCCTACCAGATAGAAACATACGGCGCCGAGCAGGAACATACTGCCGTGCGTCCAGCCGCGCCAGAGCAGTTCCACGCCGCAGTAGAACATTCCGCCCAGGTAGAAGATCACCGCTTCCTGCCAGAGTGTGTAGAGCTTTTTTCGCATAGATCGGACTCCCTTTTGCAGTATTTGCGGAGAAAAACCGCAGAGCTCTTTCACATAAGAATACCCAAAACGGGATAAAATAAACGTTTTTTTCTTTCTGAAAAAAATGTGCTGATTTTGCAGAAACCTCTTGACAAATTGAGAATGTTCCTATATAATCACTATTGCTGTTTCGGCAGCAAAACCATGGCGGCATAGCTCAGTTGGTAGAGCACCCGGTTCATACCCGTGTTGTCATCTGTTCGAGTCAGATTGCCGCTACCAGGCCCGTTGGTCAAGTGGTTAAGACACCGCCCTTTCACGGCGGTAACATGGGTTCGAGTCCCGTACGGGTCACCACACCGGTGAAAGCATTGCTTTCACCGGTGCTTTTTTGTAGCAAGAAAACCACCGGCAGTGCCGGTGGTTCCAAAAAGCTTTAGCTATGCCTAGAAAAAGGATCCTCCTATGGTTATAGTAATGGTGGTCT
>CABSBF010000064.1 GCA_902475855.1 uncultured Eubacteriales bacterium | reverse complement strand
TTTCCTCCGATTTTCGGGTCAGGCCTTTTCGCGAAAACAGGCGAACAGTGCCTGCGCACATTCCTCCGTGGAAAGCGCGTCCAGAGGCAGGTCAAAGCCTGCCTTGTTCAGTTCATAGAGCAGTTCTGTCGTCGCCGGTACGGTCAGGCCGGCAGATTTCAGCAGTTCTACCTGCACAAAAACCTGCTTGGGTGTCCCGTCCGCGAGAATGCTGCCCTGCTCCATCACGACCACGCGCTGTGCGCGGATCGCTTCTGTCATATGGTGTGTGATCAGAACGACCGTAATGCCGTTTTCGCGGTTCAGGCGTTCAATTGTGGAGATGACCTCCTGCCGTCCCTGCGGGTCGAGCATGGCGGTCGGCTCATCGAGAACGATGCATTCCGGCTGCATGGCGATCACGCCAGCAATGGCGATGCGCTGCTTCTGTCCGCCTGAAAGGAGGTGCGGCGCATGGGTGCGGTATTCATACATGCCGACCTGCTTGAGCGCCTCGTCCACCCGGCGGCGAATCTCCTCGGAGGGTACGCCGAGATTCTCCGGCGCAAATGCGACGTCTTCCTCGACAACATTGGCAACCATCTGGTTATCCGGATTCTGGAAAACCATGCCCACCGTTCTGCGGATGTCGAGCAGGAGCGATTCGTCCCTTGTATCCATGCCAAACACCGTAACGCTTCCGCCCTCCGGCAGAAGAATGGCGTTCATATGCTTGGCCAGTGTGGATTTTCCGCAGCCGTTGCGTCCCAGCACCGCCACAAAGCTTCCCTTTTTGATGTTCAGGTTCAGATCCGCGAACACCGGTACCGGCACCTCTCCGGTCTGCGAAGGATAGGAGAAGCGCAGATCCTTTGCAATGATAGCTTCACTCATGAGTTTACCTTTATTTCTTTGAAGTCCACCGGCCGGTTGCACCGCAGGGCAGCACAAGGCCGGAATCCGTCACCGGCAGTCCCAGTTCATCCGACTCGGTATGCCCGCCGAAGCGCGGCTCGATCACCGTTTTGAGCAGGCAGGTCAGCACTGAGGGCGCAAGGCCGGTGGTGTAGGAGTTGATCAAAAAGAACAGAGGATCATCCGATAGAACGCCTGCGACCAGCTTGATAAAAGGATACAGATCCTTTTCCAGCTTCCAGATCTCGCCGGACGGGCCGCGTCCGTAGGACGGCGGATCCATAATGACCGCGTCATAACGGCGGCCGCGCTTGATCTCGCGCTCGACAAATTTTGCACAGTCATCCACGATCCAGCGGATGGGCGCTTCGCCCAAGCCGGAAGAAGCCGCGTTTTCCTTGGCCCATGCGACCATGCCCTTTGCAGCGTCCACATGGCAGACGGAAGCGCCCGCTGCCGCTGCGGCAAGCGTCGCACCGCCGGTATAGGCGAAGAGATTTAGCACGCTGATGGGGCGTCCGGCCGAGCGGATCCGTGCGTCGATAAAGTCCCAGTTCGCCGCCTGCTCCGGAAATACGCCGGTGTGCTTGAAGTTCATTGGTTTGACGTTGAAGGTCAGTTCACGGTAGCGGATCTGCCAGCGCTCCGGCAGGCGATTCCGCGACCATTGGCCTCCGCCGGAATTTGAGCGGGCATAGCGCGCATCAAAGTCACGCCAGCGGCGGTTTTCCTTGGGCGTGAGCCAGATCACCTGCGGATCCGGACGCACCAGGCAGAACTTTCCCCAGCGCTCCAGCTTTTCCCCGTCGGAGGTGTCGAGCACTTCATAATCCTTCCATTTATCTGCTTTCCACATAAATTCCAAGCTCCTGTATCAGTGCCACGGGCGAATGGTGAAATCAGTCGGTTCCGTCGGCTCGGTCGGCTCCCCGGACGGCTTTGTCGGCTTAATATTATGCGACGTATGCAGCGAGCAGACAGCTTCCTTGTCCTCGGGGTTATAGACATAATCCTCGTCTTTATTGACTTTCCAGTCTTCGTTGTAAATCAGCATACCGACCGACTCGACGGTATTTCCGGGCACAAGGGCGCAGTATTCGTTTGCGATCTTGCCGGTGGCCTGGCAAATATCCACCATCGCATGGCAGGTGCACTTGGCCGTGGGAACATCGTCGGCAAAGAGCTTCATTTCCACAACGCGGGAGCCGCGCATATCCTTCTCACAGGCTTCCTCCGGAAGGAGGCCGCAGTCTGCACAGACCTTGACGGTGGTGACGCTGCCGGGCTGGTAGAAATAGGCATTCTCCAGGTTTTCATGCAGCGGCAGCATGACCTGCTTCCACATGGTAATGGCCGGGTTTGTCCACGTCCCGCTCAGTACGACCTGCTCCGGCTCGTCATAGCCGCACCAGACAACGGCGGTATAGTAGGGCGTGTAGCCCGCAAACCAGCGATCCTTGTTGGAGGAGGTGGTGCCGGTCTTGCCGGCAGCCGTCATGCCGTTCATATAGGCAGCCGAGCCGCCGCCGCTTGTCACGGTTGCGCGCAGCATATAGTTGATATAGAAGCTTGCCTTTTCGCCAAGCGCGGTGTGGCTTTCCTGCGCATTGTCCAGAATGATGGAGCCGTTCTGATCGACGACCTTGGTATACAGCCGTGCCTCGCGGAACACGCCGTTATTCGGGAAGGTCGCGAAGGCCTGCGCCATTTCACGGACGGATACGCCGTGGGTCTGCTGGCCCATTGCCAGCGGAGCCAGCGCGATGTCGGTAAATTCCTTTCCGCCGATGGTTTCCTTCACCACAAGGGAAGTAAATCCCATCTTTTCGGTCAGGAATTTATAGCTTTCTTCCACACCGAGATCGTTCAGGGTTTTAACGGAGATAGTATTCAGAGACATCGTCAGGCCGCGCATGATATTGCACAGGCCGCTGTAGGTTCTGGAGTCGTTGAGCGGCCAGTTGCGGTCGTCATACAGGGAGGAATCCTCATAGACCGTCGCCGGGGTGATGATGCCTTCCTCCAGTGCCGGTGCATAGACCGCAAGCGGCTTGAACGCGGAGCCGGAGGGCAGCAGGCTCATCGTCGCACGATTGTGGATCAGGCTGCCTTCCTTCTCACCTACGCCGCCGGACACTGCGACGATGTCGCCCGTGGCATTGTCGATCAGGACGATCGCGGACTGAAGCTGCTGCGCGCTGACCGTTTTGGGAACATTGTTCAGATTTTCATAGACACGGTCAACGATGCTCTGCGCTTTGGGATCGTAGTTACAGTAGATTTTATAGCCGCCGGTCATCAGCTTCATGGCTGCGGCCTTTTCGCTGCAATCAAACTTCTTGCAGAGGTCGGCCAGCACATCATAGTACACTGCGTCAGCGTACCACGAATAATAGCGGCTGCTGCCGATGCCATTGTTCTGTGTCTGGCAGTCCGGGCAGTAATATTCGCCGTCATCGCCCTTGGTATACTGCGATTTCGTGCCTTCAAAGCCGCACTGATCGCAGACGTAGGTCTCTTCATCGTAGGTGCCGTTGCGGAATACCAGTTCCTGTTCCGCGGCTGCCTCATACGCTTCCTTCGTTTCAATATAGCCCTGATCATACATTTCCTTGAGGATGGTGAGCTGACGCTCACGGTTATTCTTCTCGCGGATGTAGGGGTCATACAGGGATGGATTGTTGGTAATTCCGATCAGGGAGGCGCACTCCGCCGTCGTCAGGTCGGAAACGTCCTTGCCGAAATACACGCGTGCCGCGCTCTGCACGCCGTAGCAGCCCTCGCCGAGGTAGATCGTGTTCAGATACCATTCCATGATCTCCTGCTTGCTGTACAGCTTCTCCGCAGCCAGAGCGCAGAAAATCTCCTGCACCTTGCGGTTGACCGTCACATCATCATCATGCGTCAGGTTTTTGATAAGCTGCTGGGTGATCGTGGAGGCGCCGTAGGAGGAATCGCCGCCTGCGAAGTTGGCAATGGCAGAGAGCGTTCTCACCCAGTCCACACCATTGTGCTCCCGGAAGCGCTTATCCTCGATGGCGATGGTCGCATTGACAAGATCAAGAGGGATCTTGTCATAGGAAACCCAGACACGGTTTTCCGTTGTCTGGAGCTGCTGAAGAGTTTTCTCCTCGCCCGTTTCCGCATCAATATAATAGATAAAAGAGGTCTGTGCCAGAGAAACGTTCACATTGTCCAGCTCCAGCGAGGCAGCCTTGGCTTCCGCCGCGGGGATTACGTCTGCCTTCAGGTAGCCCTTGAGCTTCACCGCGAAAATCGACCCCGCAACCGCGCAGACGAGCACGAGCGTGCCGATCGCGGCAAGCAGGAACAGCACAATCTTTCCCAGTACATCCAGCACCACGCGGCCAATGCGCCACGCAATGTGCGGCTGCTTTCCCTGATTGACATCATTTCTATTTTTCTTAGCCATCTGTTACCTCCGAATATTTCAAAAGCCTTTCCCATTCGGGCATACCTATCCAGCTTACTCATTGTATCATTATAACACGCCTGTCAACGTCCGTACACCCTTTTTTATTATTTTCCGTTTTTTCGGGAAAGCTAGTTCCCGGGAGGATGAAAATGCTGAAAAAAGATCTTGCCGCTCTTGTTCTGCTGAGCTGTCTGCTTGCCGGTTCGGCGCAGTTTTATCTGGTGGAGCGTGACGGCTGCATTGCAGCCGTGCGTGCGGACGGCTCGGTCTGCTGTGTGACCGACATGCCGCTTTCCGCGCTGCTTCCGGCCGACCGTGCAGCCATTCTGCGCGGATTCCCCTGTGCCGACCGAGCAGCACTGGAATGCGCACTGGAAAATTTCTGTTCCTGAATGTGATCTTTTTCTCTTGATTTTCCAAGCGAATGACGTTACAATAGGGACAGAAGAACACGAAGGAGGACGTCCGAACATTGGATCAGGAATACAACGTCATTTCTATTACCGACGAGGATGGCGTCGAATATGAACTGGAGATTCTCTCCACCGTCACCTACCAGGGCGCCGAATATCTTGCCCTCACTCCCGCCGATGCCCCCGAGGATGCGGAGGAAGTGGAGGTCAGCATTCTGAAATCCGTCACGGATGAGGACGGCGAGCCGCTTCTGGTCGCGGTAGAAGATGAGCAGGAGCTTGAAACCGTTTATGAGCTTCTGATGGATTCCCTTTATGAAGAGGAAGCCGGCGAGGAGGACATTCTGTCCTGAAAGACGAACCGAAAACTGAATAAGTTCCCTGCGGGGTTTGTGATAGCTCCCTTTAAACCCACATCATAATTTCGGGATATCGGACTTCCGTTCCGGATTGCAGGCCTCCCGTCCCGGCTCTGACCGAGGATGGACGTTGGAAGCAGCTAAGGGGCGGAGAGATAACCCACCTGCCGTTTCGTGCAGGTTATAAACGGAGTTACACGGCCTTCGCGGGGATTTTATGTGCTATTGGCTTCATTATCCCGGATTGTCCGCAGCTTCGCATGAAGCTTCTGTGAACAATCCGAAACTTTTTTTGTCATTTTTTCCGTTTGCTCTTGAAAGGCGCGAGATTTCACGTTATAATGACTGATGCTATATTCTCGGGCGGTGTGCCCGATGATCACCCACGAATGAGAGGTTTTTAACTATGAGTGCTTCCCGCGAAAGAAAGAAGCGTATGACTGCTGAGCAGCCCACTGCGCAGCATGTCACCGCAAAAAAGAAAAAGCTGCCTGAAGCTCTGATCTTCGTTATTGCCATTGTACTGGTTCTGGCAATCGTATTCGGCAGTATCGCAATTTACCGTGCCCACTGGCGCAACGCCGTTGTCCTGAAGGTCGGCGAGCATGAGATTTCCACCGTAGAATTCAACTACTTCCTCAATGGCGCCGTCACTGACCTTGTCAACACCTACGGCTCCTACCTTTCCCTCATCGGGCTGGATCCCACCGTCCGGCTGACTGAGCAGAACGTTCCCTCCAGCGATGAGAACGCCGAGCCCCAGACTTGGGCTTCCTACCTCGCCGACAGTGCCAAAACCATGGCTGTCAACTACTATACCGTCTATGACGATGCCGTTAAAAACGGCTATACGCTGACGCAGGAGGCGCTTGACACAATCGACGGGCAGATCAACACTCTGGCCTCCTATGCCAAGTTCTACGGTGTGAACTCCGATACCTATGTTGCAAATACCTTCGGCAAGGGCTGCGACCTTGAAGGTTACCGTGAGTTCCTGAAGCTCTCCTACACTTATTCCGATTATATCAGCTCTCTGGAGTATACCGATTCCGAGCTCTCCGAGCGCTATGCAAAGGATCCGTCCGAGTTTGATTATGTGAGCTATCAGCTCTACACCTCCAGAGCCTCCTCTTTCGCAGAGAAGAAGGACGACGGCACCACGGCTGAGGTCACCGACGAGAACCGCGCCTCCGCCAAGGCAGCCGCTGAAGAAATGATGAAGAAGTTTGAGGGTGAGAGCATCGTTGACTACACTGAGCTTTCCAAATCCAGCATCACCAGCTCCATCAGCGAGGATGCGGCAAAGTGGCTCTTCAGCAGCACCGTCAAGGCAGACGACATCAAGATGTTCGAATCCGGCGACAACTACTACGTTGTGAAGTTTGTCTCCCGCACGGACAACAACTATAAGACGGCAAATTATCTCCAGCTCTATATCAAGAATGACAGCACGGACGATTCCACCACTACCACCTCCGGTGAGACCAAGCAGACCGCTGCCGAGAAGGTCGCCGCCGTGAAGGAATCTCTGGAAAAGGATTCTTCAGAGGAAAACTTCAAGAAGCTGGTTTCCTCCTACTCCGACAACACCAACAGCACCTTCACACGGGCAACGCATAAGTCCGTCGCCAATCAGGAAGTCTATGAGTGGCTGTTCAACGGCAAGCCCGCCGAGGGCGATTACAAGGTCTTTGAAACCTCCTCCGGCACATATGCTGTTCTCTTCCAGGGCTATGACAAGACCTGCAAGGACATTCTGGTCAGCAATGCATTGACGAACGAATGGTTCGAAGCGCTCATCAAGGATGTCGCCTATGACTACAGTGCGGATACTGCAATGCACTGCCACGTTGACTATGCGCTCAATACCGTCTACAATCTGAGCAGCAAATCTTAACCGCATTCACACCACAAACCGGGACGCTGGTTCAGCGCCCCGGTTTTTCAGGAGTATTAAAATGCATGACTATCTGATTCGAGAAGAAATGATGTTCGGCGAGGAGGCCGTTCGCCGTCTGGAAAAGAAACACGTCGCCGTTTTCGGCATCGGCGGAGTCGGAAGCTATGCGGCAGAGGCATTGGCCCGCGCTGGCGTGGGCGCCCTGACACTGGTGGACAACGATACCGTCAGTGTTTCCAATATCAACCGCCAGCTCTGCGCTCTGCGCTCTACGGTCGGCCAAAACAAATCCGACGTGATGGCCGCGCGCGTGCTGGACATCAATCCGGACTGTGCCGTCCGCTCTCTTCCGCTGCTCTATAACGAGGAGAACAAAGCTGCGTTTTTTGACCAGCAGTATGACTATATCATTGACGCCATTGACCTTGTCTCCTGCAAGCTGAGTCTGATTCAGAACGCCATGGCGCGAGATACTCCCATCATCAGCGCCATGGGCACCGGCAATAAGCTCGACCCCACACAGTTTTGCATCGCGGACATCTCCGAAACGAGCGGCTGCCATCTGGCGCGCATTATGCGCCGGGAGTTGAGGGCGCGCGGCATTCTGCACCATACGGTGCTCTACAGTCAGGAACTTCCCTGCAAACCACAGGAGCTGGAACCGCCTCCCCCCGGCCGCCGCGCAGTGCCGGCCTCCGTATCATGGGTGCCTTCCTGTGCAGGACTGATGCTGGCGGGGCGAGTCATCCAGGATTTGATAAAAGAAGAATAAATCATGCCCCCGGCGGAAACACTTCCGTCGAGGGCGTTTTTTCGCCGTTGGAGGGTATATGCAAAGTTTCTTTGAAAAGCGGCCGAAGCTGGGGGCCGCCGTCAGCGGCCTGATGGCCGGTGCGGTCAACGGTCTGTTCGGCGCAGGCGGCGGAATGCTCCTGCTGCCGCTGCTGACCGGTCTGTGCAGGCTGAAAGCGCATGAGGCCTTTGCGTGCAGCGTGTGCATCATCCTGCCGTTGTCACTGGTATCGCTCGGCGTCTATTTTTTACAGGGAGAGCTGGATCTCCTTCAGGCGCTTCCCTATCTGATCGGCGGCAGCGCCGGCGGCGTGATCGCAGGACTGCTTCTGAAAAGGCTCTCTGCCGCCTGGCTCCACCGGGCGCTTGGACTGCTCATCGTATGGGGCGGCCTGCGGCTGCTGCTGCGATGAAGGCGTGGTTTCTTCCGGCGCTGGCCGGTCTGATCTGCGGCCTGCTCTCCGGACTCGGCATTGGCGGCGGCACCCTTTTGATGGTCTGGCTGACCGCGATCTGCGGGTTGGAGCAGCGCAATGCGCAGGGTATCAACCTTCTGTACTTTCTGCCCACTGCCCTCAGCTCACTAATCTTTCATATCAAAAACCGTCTCATCCGCTGGGAGATCGTTCTTCCTGCTGCACTTACAGGTGCGGCGGCCGCAGCGCTCACTGCGTGGCTGAGCCAGCGGCTGGACACCACGCTGCTGTGCCGGATTTTTGGCGGTTTTCTCCTGTTTGTCGGGCTGAAGGAGCTGTTCGGCCGCTATCCGCGCGATAAGTAGGATAGATAGCCCTCCAGAATGAGTGAGGCTGCCACAGCATCCACGGTGTTTTTCCGCTTCTTTCCGTGATAATTGCAGTCGCTCAGGATCTGGTGTGCCTCCACCGTCGTGCGGCGTTCATCCCATAGAACGACCTCCTTGCCGCAGGCAGTCTCGACCTTTTTGGCAAATTCGCGGTACAGTGCGGCACGCGGTCCCTCGCTGCCGTCCATATTACGCGGAAATCCCATGACCAGACGTTCTGCGCCGGTCTGCTGCACCAGACGGGCAATCTCCTGTGCCGTTTTTTCGGCATTGTAGCTGTGAATGACCGTCGTCTGCCCGACGATCATCCCCATGGCATCGGAAACCGCGATTCCCGTCCGGGCGTCGCCGTAGTCGATTGCAAGAACTCTCATTGTTTCTCCCTTCTCCGCAGTGCGCGGGCGCGGCGCTTGCTCTCCTCGGAAATCCGGCAGGAGTCGCATAGCTTTGAAATGGTTTTATTGTGGGTAAACTGGTCGAGCCGTCCGGATTCCAGCAATGCCAAGGTCAGCGGCTCCCACTCCACCGCAAGCTCTGCCAGAATCCATGCCCGCGCCATATTTACATAGTATTTTTCGCTTTGTAATGCCGCCGTCTGCTCTGCCGTCCATGCGGCGTACTCCGGCGTCAGAAAATAATCCAGCAGGATAACAAGCGCAAACCGCTGCTCAAACTCCCCTTCGCTTTGCAGCAGCGGCAAAGCAAATTTTCTTACCTCCGGCAGCTCTTCCGGTCGGAAACGGTAGGTCGGAACGACGCTGTCCACCAGCGCCCAGCAGTCGATTTTCGGGAGGTAGGCACGTGTGCGCTCCAGTTTCTCCGCAAGTCCTGTGCTCGCCCCCGCCAGCACCAACCCCTCCAGCATGATCTCCTCATATGTCCCATGCCCCGGTTCCTGCAAAAACCTTTGCCAGTCCCCGCGGCAGATCTTCTTGGCAAGCTTCCGAAGCTGTGGCAGGCGCACGCCGAGCAGTGGATACCCGGTCCGGCAGATGCGTTTGGTAAATGCCGCAAACTCTCCCGGCTCTGCCAGCTCCAGCAGGCGGGTATAAATCTCGTCGCGCATGACGACTCCCCCTTTTATCTCTATCTTTTTTTTATAAATCACATCGAAAAAGACAACTAACCCTTTATTCACTATTATATCGAAAAAAAAAAGAAAAAGAAAGAAAAAAATGATTGACCTTGTCTCTTTCCTATGATAGAATAGTTTTACCTGTGAAAAAAGGGCTTTTTTTGTGCGCTCTTTTTTCGCCTGCGGATGACACCATG
>CABSBF010000063.1 GCA_902475855.1 uncultured Eubacteriales bacterium | reverse complement strand
GCGGTCTTTTCCGGCTGCGGATACCGCTCCATGAGCCGCGCGAAGCTCTCCCTGTTCTCCTCACGTGAGATTGTATAGAAAAGCGTCGGGTCGCTGAGGGTAATATCAAAGACGCCGATGCTCTCGATGATATAGGGCTTGCCGTTTTCCAGATACACCGTATCGCCTACGGAATACGGGAACGGCTGCGGGGCGGGAGCCGTTTCGGGAGCTTCCTCAACTGCTTCCCCCGGCTCACGCCAGAGGTATTGCACCACATCCTCATCCGAAACATGAATGAGGTCGCTGAAATCGAGGTTTTCCAGCTCGTTGGAAATAAGCTCCTGCAAAGAGCCGTACTGGCGGGTTTCCAGATGCTCATCGTCCAGATAGCGTTCCAGCCGGAAGTTCACAAGGTCGATATTCACCTGAACGGGAATCTCATCGTCGGTGACGGTGGTGTAGGCGACGCCGATCTTCGCCGGGTCGCTGAAATCCGCCTCTGAGCCGTATTCGCTCCGGCAAAAGTCGGAGATCAGTCCCTTTGCACGCTCCGTGAGCGCCTGCTCCGCCTGTCCTTGTAGCTCCAGCCGGTACGCCTCCGCTTGCCATTCGCTTGTAAATTCTTCTGTCACGCCGTCCGCATCCACATAATAGCCGTGAGCTTCGTCGTCCCACACGGCGTACAGGGTACGGAAGCCACGGTCAAGGCTCACCACATGGAAACGGTCTGCGGGGATAATGCTTTCTGCGGTCGGCTCACGTCCCGCTACCTCTGCGTGCGCCCGTTCATCCGGGTAATCGCCGTAGATACGCAGATACTTCCGTGCCTGCTGGTCGTAGATGGCTGCGCCGTCATATGCAAAGCCGTCGCTTTCCATCGTGCCGTCCACATAACCCTGTGCGGCTTTTTCTGCTTCTTCCAGCGTTTGATAGTCCCGTTTCTCATCAAATCCGTTTTCAAAGTGATGATATGCCACAACCTGATACCGTGGGGCCATCCGCTCGGCATAATCATCAATCATTTCTTTGGTCAGCCATTCCGGTTTTTGAGGAAGCGCGTCATAAAGCTATTTTGTGACCACTATTTTCTAAATAGAAAACCACCAAATTTTCTATAAACCCCTTTTTTTATCAGTGTTCCTGCTCCGCTTGCTCGCGCCGCATGAGCGTTACACAGATCCGAAGACGCTGAAGCTTGTTCTGCCCCTGGATCCCCACTTTTTCATAGATATCTCTGCGATAGGAGTAGACCGTGCTCACCTTCTTCCCCAGTCGTTCCGAAAGTTCCTGCGCGCTGATCCCATCGGCCATGGCATCCACTACGATCCGTGACTCAGGCTCCAGCTTTTCATAGGACGCCAGAAACATCTGGTATTCCTCCGGGTCGATCTCGCCCTTCCGCCGCTGCGCCAGACGCTTTGCGTCTGCCTCCGCCTGCTCCACCTGACCTTGCAGATCCTGCTTCTCACTGAGGAGCCGTTCATTCTGGAAGCGGAAGCGGTCGGCCCGTTCCTGCGCATCCTGTTTCTCCGTTTCAAGGTCGGTGATCGTCCGCTCGTGGGACCTCAGCTTTGCAGAAACAGGCTGCAGCTCATTGAAAGTCATCTGTGCGCCGCCGCAGTTGTCTTCATTGAGAAGTTCAATGTCCCGCAGGACCGGGCGAAAGTAACGGTTGGTATAGAAGAGGCAGCAGACGACGGCGAAAAACGCCAGCAGCATCAGCGTTGTGCCGATCTCCAGTCTGCTTTTCAGCACAGCGCGGTCATGATCGCTTTTGGGGATCAGCACCGTCAGCGCGTGAGGCTCGGCATCGCCGCTGGCCGCCATGAACGGCTTTGTCAGGCCCACGAAGGAGAGTTCCGTTCCGGAAAAGACCGTGAGCCCTTCCCGCAGGCTCTTCTCCGCCAGCAGCTCATCCGGCACAAAGCAGAACCCGCCCGCAGGATAGGTCAAAAGCCCTTTTGTAACATCCAGCCCGTCCGCGCCGTCTGATAAAATGCAGGCAAGGCGGTCCGCGCCGGAGGGCTGGACATGATGGGCGGCAAAGTAGGTCTGGTTAACCGCAAAGCCGCACAGGCCGTACACCGCGCCGTCCCGGCCGAGTATGGGAACGCTCAGAAGGATGGCGCGCTCCGAAGTGTCGGGCAGGGTCAGCAGCGCCGTCGTCCGGCAGTCGCGCTCAATGGGCGCGGATGCGGTATCCAGATGCTCACCAAGGCCGGGAAACTCTGTGAGGTCAAATTCCTGCGCCCACTTCCGATGGGGCATCACGTCATGGCGCCGCCCGACATCCGCCATGCCCCGGTAAAGCAGCAGGCTGCTGGTGGTATGGGCGGCGTTGCCCCGCTGGACGTACAAGCCGCTGCGGGACTCGCCGCCGGTAAGGGAGGTATCCAGCACAACGAACGCACCCGAACAGTCTGTCTGGCGGGCATATTGGCACAAGGGAACCAGCAAGGCTTCCTCCAGGCGCTCCACAGCGTCCACGTCGTCGTTGAGGGCGGACAGCTCCTCCGTCTGTTCTTCCACAATGGCGGTCATATCCTCGGAGAGGTGGACGCCCATCACAGCGACGTTCCGCCACAGGGATGTCATATCCGACGCAAATGCCTCCATGCGGAAATTCAGCGTCTTGGCCAGTTCCTCCCGTGGGCTTTTCAACTGCCCCAGCAGAAGAAGGGCGGCCAGCAGCGCCCCCAGCAGCAGCACTGCCAATGCGCCCATGTAGAGGAAAAGGCGCCTTCGCATCGAAGGCTTGGCTCGTTTCAGTTTTGAAAGCAGAAATTCAGGCACGGGCGTTTCTCCCTTCCGCACGGCAGATTTCTCAGTGAACGGCGCAGAGCAGCGCCCAGGTCTCTTCCGCGAGCGCATCGATGTCCTCGCCCGCCGCGGCGCGCGCGGGCAGTTCCTGCTGCATCCGGCGCAGGCCGTCGTAAAGGGTACTCACCTTGGCGTAGTAACCCTCAAAGCGCGGCTCGGATACGGGGGTATAGTTCTCGCGCATGGTCTTCAAGGCGGCGTAGAGCTGCCGATAGCTCTCCGCCGGCGCGGGAAAATCGTCATAATCCGCAATGGCGTCAAACGCGCCGCTGCGCACCGGCATATAGCCGGTCTGCGCCACAAAATCGAGGTTACGCTCGCTCTCCGTCAGCCAGCGGACAAAGAGCGCCGCAGCCTCCGCCTTCTGCCCGGTCGTCCGATAGGCGCAAAGGCCCACCCCCGCCTGCGTCATCAGCGGGGTGCTGTCCGCCGCTTTCGGCATGGGCAGCACATGGAGATCCATCGGCTCCTGCGTCCCGTCCCGATAGGTGACGGTATCATTATAGTATAGGATCGCCGCCGAGGAGCCCAAACCGGAAAGCACAGTCCCGGTCATGACCTGCGTGTTGGAGTAAAGATCGGACACCACCACATGCCCCTGCGCCAGCGCGCGGGCAAACTGCATCCAGCTCTCTTTGAATACGGCGTTGCTCGTGTCATACCAGCCGTCTTCGGTGTAGAATTCCCCGCTGCCGCGCTCCATGGCGCAAAGTTCCACGGCACGGATGGGATAATCCAGCGCGCAGAAAGGCTCGCCGCCCGACCAATCATAAAACTTCCCGGCGGTATCGTAAAAGCCCTCCCATGTGGAAAGGTCATCATAGCCCGCCCCCGTATCGCCGGAGAAGCGGGCGAAGCCGCTGCCGTTGCACATCAAAAGCTGCGTGGATTTGGATACCGGGAAGATCAGCAGTTCTCCGTCCTCCGCCGTACCGTCTTCCAAAAATCCGGGGACAAAATCGGAGAGTTCCTCCTGCGTGAACCACTCGTTCCAATCGACAAGGTTTTCCACGCCCAGCGCGGTGGCATCGCCAATGTGGCAGGTGAAAAGGTCCGGCATCTCCGGCGCGTCTCCCCCGCCCGCCTGCGCCTCCTTGAGATAGCCGCCGATCTTGGACGCGCTGCTGAGATTCGTCACCTGCACCCGCACGCCCTTCTCCTGCCCGACGGTGCGGTTGAACTCCTGCACCAGAAGGTCCATCGGGGAGCCGGACTGCTCACCGTAGACGTGCCAGAAATTCAAGGTCACCGGCTCGTTTTGATCGAGCAGAGACTTCTCTCCGCAGCCGGAAAATGCGAACGTAAGGGCGGATAACATCAGCAGTGCGAGCATACGCTTTTTCATAGGAAAGCCTCCAAAAATAGAACGAATGTTTGTAAAATCAAGGTGTATTTTAGGGTTTTAACAGAAAATTTTGCTTTTTGAACCCTAATTTGGCGAAATTAGGGTTAACACCAGAGGGCATCCATGCTATACAAAATTTAAGCGGAGCCGGACACGCCGGAATGGCGGTCGGCAGGAAAACAGCGGATCGAAAAAGAGGCTCTTCGGTGTGGGGCAAGGTACCCGGCCGGGAGCGCTCCGGCAGGATCGCCGCTTTAACTGATTCATTGTATCACATCGCCTTGATCTTCGCAAGGCACGAAACTCCTGCAGGCAGGAGCGGAAGAATACGGTCAAAATGCGGCGCCGCACCGTATCATCAGCGCTTCGGGGGACGGTTTTTCCGTCCCTTTTCTTCTCAGAGCCAATGCGGGTGCACCGGTCAAACCACCGCACCCGCCCCAACAAGAAACTTCTAAAACCGGGCGGAAAGGGCAGGCTCCTTTCCCCAAGCGAGGAGGCACCACCATGAAGAAGCTCCACACTCTCTCAGCGCTTGCGCTGGCCGCTGTTCTGACGCTGTGTCTTGCCGCCTGCGGGGAAAAGAAAACAGAACCCACCACCGTCACGCTCTGGCATGTCTACGGCGGCGAGGTGACCTCGCCGCTGAACGCGCTGGTGGACGAATTCAACCGCACCGTCGGGCAGGAGCAGGGCATCCGTGTGCGGGTGGACAGCGTCAGCAATACCAACGTCATCCACGAGAGCGTGCTTGCCGCCGCCTACGACGATCCCGGCGCATCCGAGCTGCCCGATCTGTTCATTTCCTATCCCAAGACCGTGCTGGCCCTGCCCGACGAGAACATTCTGGTGGACTATCACGATTATTTCTCCGACGAGGAGCTGGATGCCTTTTTGCCGGAATTTCTGGAAGAGGGCACGGTGAATGGCCGCCTTGCGGTGCTGCCCATTGCCAAGTCCACGGAGATCCTGTATGTCAACAAGACTGTTTTCGACCGCTTTGCCGCCGCCACGGGCGCCAGCATTGATGATCTTTCCACCTGGGAAGGGCTGTACGCCCTCGCCGAGCGGTACACGGACTGGTCAAACGGCAAGTGCTTTTTCGTCCATGACTATCACTTCAACTATTTTCAGGTGGGCGTAGAGTCGCTGGGTGAGGACTTCTTCTCAAAAAGCGGTCTCGCCTTCGGTCCCAAGTTTGCCTATGCCTGGGAGCCTTACGCAAAAGCCGCGCTGACGGGCGGTCTGTGGCTCGGCAGCAGCTACGCGACCGAACCGCTGCGCACGGGCGACGCCATCGCGTCGGTCGCGTCCTCGGCAAGCGTCCTCTACTATTCCGATGTGGTGACCTATCCCGACAACAGCACCGAACAGGTGGAGATCATCTCACTCCCCTGCCCCACCTTTGAAGACGGTGAGAAGCTCGTCATGCAGCGCGGCGCGGGCGTGTGCACCGTGAAGTCCACGCCCGAGTGTGAAAAGGCCTGCATGACCTTCCTCAAGTGGCTGACCGAACCGAAGCGGAATGTGGACTTTGTCACGGAGCTCGGCTACATGCCCGTAACAAAGGCGGGTTTCGACGAGTATCTGCCCGATGCGATCAAAACACTGAGCGACCCCATGTACGTTTCGCTCTATGAAGCATTTTTGCGCACGCGGCAGGACTACACCTTTTACACCCCGCCGCAGCGCGAGGATTATCTTGATCTCGAGACCCGCTTCGAAAAAGCAGTGCGCCTGCGCCTGACGGCGGGAAAGGCGCAGTATCTTGAGCAGGGCGAGGACGCGCTCGACGCGCTCACGCTCGCCACACTTGAAGAGCTTGAGAGGAGCTATGGCAAGTGACGCGGCATCACAGCAGGAAGGAGGGAATGCCATGCTGACGCGCAAAGACCGACAGGACCCAGCGGAAAAAATGCAGCTCGGCCGCAGCATCGGCAGCCGCCTGGCGCTGTATTGGCTGTGCATGGCGCTCGCGGCGCTCTCCGCCGCGCTGTTCCTTTTGAGCGTGACGGGCGTTTTATCCCGCACGGCGCGGCAGTTCGGAGAGACAACGACCTTGCAGCAGAAGAACACCGCCGTCCTCTTCACTGCCCAGATGGACGCGCTCACCGCGCGCGGCATCGAGCTTTCCGTGGCCGTCAGCGGGGAGTTGGAAAGCTTTCTCGCCCGCCGCAGCCTCCCATTTGACGCGCTGAACGACGATCCCTCTCTCATCGCGGAGCTGGAAACGGCATTGGTGCCCACGCTGAAGACCTCCATGGAGGGCAGTACCTGCAGCGGCGTCTTCTTCTGCCTGGATGCCACCGCCAACACGTCTTTGCCTGAGGCCGGGACCTCCCGCATGGGCGTATATCTGCGCTACTCCGGCCTGCGCTCCGCCCACCCCAGCGGCAGCCCCGCCTTTTTTCGCGGAACGGTGGACGCCGCCCGCGAAAATGCGCTGCAGCTCCACAACCGCTGGAACCCGGAGCTGAACACCGATCTCATTCCCGGCTATCGGCAGGTCATGGCGTGGTCGGGCGAACGTCTCTCCGGCGGCTGCCTCTGGACAGAGCGCGTGCCGCTGCTCGACACGTGGGAGAGCGTGACACTGCTTTGCGTTCCCGTGCAGGATGAGGCCGGGATCGTGCGGGGCGTCTGCGGCATGGAGCTGAGCGACCTTTACTTCAGCCTGTCCCACGGCGTCGTTTCCAGTCCCTACGGCAATTTTCTCATGCTGCTCGCGCCCATGAACGGCGATACGCTGCTGCTCGACAAGGCGATGCTCGGCAGCACAGAGGGAGCGAACCTGACCGCGTCCGGTGAAATGCGGATCAAAAGCGGACGGGACTATGACACCTTTACATGGAACGACGAAACCTACCTCGGCAAGTATCAGATCGTTCCCGGGCGGCTGGCGGACGGCTATCCGCTCGCAGCGGTAACGCTGGTGCCGGAAAGCGGCTACCGCCACCGCGCGCAGACCGCCCGCATCGGCTGGATGATCGGCTCGCTCGCTTTCCTTGCGGGGATGCTGGCGCTGGCGGCATTTCTCTCCCGCCGCTTTACCATGCCCATCACCCGCTCGCTGGAGGCTGCCAGGAGCTGTGAACAGGATTGGAAGCCCACGGGCATCCGCGAGATCGACGAGCTGACAGCCTATTTCCACGATCAACTGCGCGAAAGCCGCCCGGAGGATGCCCTGCCGCGTCAGGTGGAGAATCTTGTGTCGGAGCTCATCGACCGCGCCAAGGGCCTGACCGGCTCGGAGCGCATCATCCTGCGCTACTATGCCGAGGGCTATACCGTCAAGGACATTCCAAACCTGCTGTTCATCAGCGCGGGAACCGTAAAGGGGCACAACAGTCACATCTACAGCAAGCTCGGCGTGGATTCCTACGATGCGCTCAAGGCCTATCTTGATGTTCTCAAGCGCTGCGGGCGTCTGGAAGAGATGCTGCAAGGCAAATCATAAACATCATACTCACAGCAAAATGCACAAGTGGTTCGATCGCCGCTTGTGCATTTTATTTAGGCCTAAGTCATATTTTCGTGGTTTTCCGCCAAAAGTACGACTTAGGCCTATATCTTTTTTGTGCGAAAGCTGATAGAGATAGGATCATAAAAGCCGCTCAGGAAGACGGCCCGGAGAGGAGTGCTTGAACATGAAGTGGGTCATGAAGGAGGCGATGAGCGACGGCTCCACCTTAGAAGAATTTCGCTTTCTCGTCCGCTGTCAGGAGTGCGGCAGGACATGGCACAGCAGTCCCGTCCGCTTTTCCAAGGCCGGCGTCGAGCCGGAAACGGAAGGACGGCAGGTGATCTTCCGCACGCTTTACGAGCAGGAACGAAAAGCCGCCCGGGAAAGGGCGGCAGCGGAAGTCTCGGAGATCTTCAACCGCTGCCCCGTCTGCGGAAGACTCGTATGCGACCGCTGCTTCCTGATCTGTGAGGATCTGGACATGTGCGCCGCCTGCGCCGGTAAATTTGAGGTGCGCGGCGACATTGTGGCGGAGAGAGCGTTCTCCCCGCAGCCCCCCTTCCCCCGAAGCAGCAGAACAAGAACCCTGGGGCGGTGCCTAACGCCCCGACCGATCGACAGAAAGGACTGAGCTCAACCATGCAGGTAACGATGCAAGCTCTCCCCGCGACGCTCGCGGAATTTGAGGCCCTGCCCCGGCAGACGCCGGAACAGGTCTGCGCACTCTTTCTCTGCGCGCTCAAGCTATACACAACGGACAAGGACGCAGGTGTGGCCGCCATGGACATCCTGCGCGGACCGCGCCCCATGACGCCCTACGATGCGCAGTTCCTGCGCGACCGGCTGCGGGGCAAGGAATATCTGCCGCTCGCCTATTTTGAAGGCGCCGCGCCGGAAAACGGCTACGTCCCCGCACCGCCCTATGTGCTGAACGTCCTTGCAGATCCCCGTCCGCAGGACATTGAGCCGGGGTATCTCAGGGTATTCCTGAAAACGCCCGGCGCGGACGCGCCGCGGCCGATGAAGCTGCGGCAGGAGCCCTCCACGGGCGAATGGTTCCTCTGGGAGTATTCGAGCATCCTCAGCGGCATCCGCATCCCCGTCTCGCAGGACCCCTGGGCCTGAGAGATTCACACCACGGCATCGCACAGCATAGCATCAAGATTGGATCGATTTTAGAAAAGGAGAATCATTATGGGACTTATCAAAGCAGCAATGGGCGCGGCAGGCGGCGTGATGGCCGACCAGTGGAAGGAATACTTTTACTGTGAAGCGATCCCCTCGGACGTACTGGCGGTCAAGGGTCAGAAGAAGGTCTCGGGCCGCTCGAGCAACAAGCACGGCGACGACAACATCATCACCAACGGCAGCGTGATCGCCATCGCGGACGGCCAGTGCATGCTCATCGTGGAGCAGGGCAAGGTGGTCGATGTGTGCGCAGAGTCCGGCGAATACACCTACGATATGTCCACCGAGCCGAGCATCTTCTCCGGCGATCTGGGCGACAGCGTGAAGAGCGTCTTTGAAAACATCGGCAAGCGCTTCACCTTCGGCGGCGAGGCCCCCAAGGATCAGCGCATCTACTACTTCAACACCAAGGAGCTGACGGGCAACAAGTACGGCACGCCCAGTCCCGTTCCCTTCCGCGTGGTGGATCAGCGCGCGGGCATCGATCTTGATATCGGCATCCGCTGCTTCGGCGAGTACAGCATCCGCCTCAAAAACCCGCTGCTGTTCTACACCAACGTCTGCGGCAACGTCAGCGAGGACTATAAGACCGAGAATATCGCGGGCCAGATGAAGACCGAGCTGCTGACCGCTCTTCAGCCCGCGTTTGCAAAGATCAGCGAAATGGGCATCCGCTATTCCGCCCTGCCCGGCCACACGCTGGAGCTGGCGGACGCCCTCAATGAGCAGCTTTCCGGCAAGTGGCGGGATCTGCGCGGCATGGAGATCGTCTCCTTCGGCGTTTCCAGCGTGAAGGCCAACGAGGAAGACGAGCAGATGATCAAGGAGCTGCAGCGCAACGCGGCCTTCATGGATCCCACCCGCGCGGCGGCGCATCTTGTCGGCTCGCAGGGCGATGCGATGAAGGCGGCGGCCGCCAACACCGGCGCAGGCCCCGCCATGGCCTTTATGGGCATGGGCATGGCAGGTCAGGCGGGCGGCATGAACGCGCAGAACCTCTTCCAGATGGGTCAGCAGCAACAGATGCAGCAGCAACAGATGCAGCAGCAACAGATGCAGCAGCAACAGATGCAGATGCAGCAGCAGGCGGCGCAGCCCGCTCCCGCTCCGGCCCCCGCCGTACAGGGCTGG
>CABSBF010000062.1 GCA_902475855.1 uncultured Eubacteriales bacterium | reverse complement strand
TCACCCCATCCATTAGATATTATATCATACTGTCTAACAAATGGGGCGCTGTTCAATTTTGTATTTTTATTTTGCAATAGGGATGATATAATGAATGCAGTAAGCTGAAAGTTGTCTGACTTTTGCGGGCTCAGCATCCGCATTTGTACGCTGCGCCTCAAGCGCGGAGGAATACTAAAATGGAACATACGATACACATAATTATACAGAAAAGATACCATGTAAAAGTCGAGAGAATCACGCCTATGGGCGGTGGTTTTTACGGAAGAGTATTCTTGGTAGAGCTGCCATGTGCGCCTTATCAAATCGTTGTAAAGCTATATCTTATGCAGGGCTTTTCACAAAATGAGTATCGGCAGATAGAGACCTTGTCTAAAAGCGCACGCCTTAAAATGCCCGGATTATTATGGACAGAGCCGGTACAGGAAGGCATAAAATATGAAGCGCTTGCCATGGAGTATTTGCAAGGCTTAAATGCAGGTGAGATTTCAGCGGAGTGCCTGACGGAAGATGCCAGAAGGACTATCGCGCAGGAAGTTGTTGATAACCTTTTGGCCTTTCACCGGACAATCCATCCGGCAGGATTCGGCTTGCTCGGTGCAGAAAAATATGCTGAGGAGTGGTGTGCTTATTACCGCCCGATTGCACATGGGATCCTGGCTAAGGCAAAGCGGATGCTGGATGAGGGAAAGATGTATCCGGATGCCTTTCGGATCATGGAGGAAGCAATCGCACACTATGATAACATCTTCTATCTGCCGGTAAGAGAAGCGCGTCTGATCCATGGCGATTATAATATGTGGAATATCATGCTTGATGAGGCAAAGGAACATGCCTGTGCCGTGATTGACCCATTTAATTGCTGCTATGCGGATTCTGAATTTGACTTGTACCAGCTGGATAATGCGAACGGAAAAGCATTTGGATTATTGGATCTATATATGAAGAAACAGCCGGTCAGTGAAAATTTCCGGCTGAAGAGGGCATTTTATGAGCTGTTTACAGAGGTCAATCACTATTATGATTCAAATGTAGATATGCGGGAATTTAACCTGGTTCCCGGGCAGGCAAAGGCATTATATGATGTGATGCGAGAATGGAAGATCATTTGATGCCCCCTTCCGGCAGTATCCAACGGGCAGCAGGCAAACGCCTGCTGCCCGTTGTTATTTCGACCGGCTATGTTGGATGCGACAAGAGTCCAATGCAACTTCAACCATTTTCTCCGCTTACTTTGCCGGGAGTATGACAGGTCACCCCCCGGCGCAGCGCACGGAAAAGAAGATCAAAATTGATCGTTGTAATCATCTCGCTATCAGCGAGATCGGCTTTCCATGCCTCACAATGGAGATGTCAGGGCGGAAGCTGGAAGGAGCGCAGCAGCGCGTGAGCAAGTCTGACGGAAGGAAGTCTGGCGGAGACGGAGAAGCAGAAGGTCTTTCTTTCTCATATCTTGATGGCTCGCAGGGCGAGCCTGGTCAGCTTTTTCCTTTCGGATGTGTGCAGCGTTATTGTTCATCTGCACCTGAACCGGTATCCGTATTCTCTTATCTTGCCGCACCCAAAATAGCCGGCCGGCGCCGCGATATTTATGCCCCGGCGTTTTCCAGATATGTCTCAAATGCCTCTGTAAAGCTGGCGTTCACATCAAATGGCGGTTTGTACTCCACCTTGGAGGTAACAAGGCACAGGTCGATTTTTGCAGAGATCTCATCCGCCCGCCGGTTCAGCTTGGTAAGCTCGGCTCGGATGACCTTACGATCGTAGTTGATCGTGGTCACGCGCTTCACGTCGCAGCGGTAGGCGATCTGATTTCCCTCGGCATTGAAGCGGTAGCCGGTGCCGCCGCCCGCGAGCGTCTGCTCAGAGCTGCGCAGATCATTCAGCCGCTTAAAGGTACGGGCAATGCTCTGGCGCACTGCATTGAGGCTGACCTCGCTGTCCATGTCGATGTCCAGCGCATCCTTCGCCTTGCGGATAGCGACGCACAGCGCGGCCTTTTCGTCCAGGAGATACAGGAGAAAACGGGTGATATCCGTGATTTTCTCGTAATACTCCGTTCCGGGCAGGTCCAGGACTGTCTCGTCCTCCGCCTCGGCCATAACCTTGTGGCGCAGATAGGTATTCTCGACCCGCGTGACATTGGAATCACAGTCTAGAATGCTCTGTGCTTCGTCCATGAAAGACTGAAGCTTGTTCTGATAGCGGAAGGCTTCTTTCAAATTCATATGCTTCACCTCAGTTTGGTTTTTTCGTCTGTCTTTATGATACCATCCAAATCCGAAAAAGTCACGATTTTTATGGTACTCTGCCCGGCGGTTTCACAGCAGAAGGACCCACAGCGCCGTTTTTTCGAATTCTTTACGCTGATAATTCATTAGCGAATTAGTGAAATATAGTGATTTTGCATAAATTTCGAATGCAAAATTTGTACATTCTATTGATTTTTGCCAGTGTTTCCTGTATACTCTTCAATAATAGCAAACGCAAAGGAGCTACACTATGCTGCACCCGAATATGATCAATCACGTTACACTGGACGGACACAGTCTGACACTGGAATCGTTTGTTGCCGTTGCGCGCTTCGGCGCTGCCGTGTCGCTTGCGCCGGAGGCCGTGCATCTGATGGAGCAGTCCCGTGCGCTGGCCGACCGCATCTCCCGCGAGGGGCGCGTCGCATATGGCATCACGACCGGCTTCGGCGAATTTCAGAAGGTCGCCGTCGCCAAGGAGCTGTCCAGCCAGCTTTCCACCAATCTGATCCTGAGCCACTGCACCGCCGCAGGCGAACCCTATCCGAACGAAGTCGTGCGCGGCATTATGCTTCTGCGCGTCAATAATTTCTGTGCCGGATATTCCGGCGTCCGCCCCCTGCTTGCGCAGATGCTGGTTCAGATGCTGAACCGCAACGTTGTTCCCGTCATACCGCAGAAAGGCTCCCTCGGCGCCTCCGGCGACCTTGCGCCCCTGGCGCATATGACCCTGCCGATGCTCGGTCTGGGCGAAGCCTTCTATGAGGGCAAGCGTCTTCCCGGCGCGGAAGCAATGCGCCTTGCGGGAATTGAGCCCCTTGATACCCTCGTCAGCAAGGAAGGGCTCGGTATGACCAACGGCACCTGCGCGATGACCTCCGTCGGCGCGCTGACGCTGTATGACGCGCTCTGCGCCGCCCGGCTTGCTGATATTATCAGCTCCATGACACTTGAAGCGCTGACCGGTCTGCGCAGCGCCTTTGACCCCAGAATCCATGCCGTTCGCGGTCAGAAGGGGCAGATCAAGGTCGCTGAAAATATGCGTATGCTGCTTGAGGACTCCGCGATCCTCGACCGCTGTCAGCAGGATCGCGTGCAGGATGCCTACTCACTCCGCTGCATCCCGCAGATCCACGGTGCCTGCCGTGATGCGCTGCAATTTGTACAGGAAAAGGTGGAAATCGAGCTCAACGCCGTCACGGATAACCCGCTGCTGTTTCTGGACGATGAAGCCGTCATCTCCGGCGGCAACTTCCACGGCGAGCCGATGGCGTTGCCGTTTGACCTGCTTGGCATTGCCGTTTCCGAGTTGGCGGATATTTCCGAGCGGCGCATTGAGCGCATGGTCAATGCCGCGCTCTCCAATGGTCTCACGCCCTTCCTGACCACGCAGGAAGGACTCAACTCCGGCTTTATGATTGTCCAGTACGCAGCAGCTTCCATGGTCAGTGAGAATAAAGTCTACGCGCACCCGGCATCGGTTGACTCCATCCCCTCCTCCGCCAACCAGGAGGACATCGTCTCCATGGGCACGACCGCCGCACGCAAGGCCCGTATGATCCTGCAAAATACGCAGGACGTTCTGGCAGACGAGCTGCTGTGCGCCTGTCAGGCGCTCGATCTTCGCCGCCGCCTGAACACGCACGGTCAGGGCATCACGCCGCTGCATGAGGCGGTTCTGAAGCTCGTTCGTGAAACGGTCCCCTTCTATGAAATCGACCGCGAGATCTGGCCTGATCTGCGCCGCGTGGAGCAGATCGTCCGCTCCGACGGCATTCTGAATCTTGCCGAGCAGTATCTCCCTGATTTTGATTGATTTTCATATTGCAGGTGGTGTGTCCGGGGAAGAGATTCCCGAACACACCACCTTTTTCTTTCTTCTTTCTATTAAAAAATGTTACACTCAGCCATTTTCACACAGCGCACGCATGTGCTCAAAACAGCGGTCGGCAGCAGGCAGGCAGGCCGCCAACAGGGTCTCTCCCTCTTTTCTGTAGTGCTCGGCAAATGTCTCGTCGGTGATGGAGCCGATGTTAATCAGGACATTGAGCCATGCGCCCTGCATCGCCGTTTTCAGGCTCAATGCAGCCACGCCGAAATCGCTCGCCGCCGTGACATTCGTCTTTCCGGCCAGACCGGAAAGCAACTCCAGACTTTCCGCGCAAAGTTGCATCATTTCAAAGGGCGTTTTTGTGCATCCCTTGAGTCCGGCCTGAATCGCCGCAGTACGTGCTGCCTTTTCCTCCTCCGTTTGCTTTGGCATGGCATAGGCCGCGCTGACATCCAGGAAGGCCGCCGTGTCGCGATCCATCACATCCAGAAACTTCTCTCGCAGTGTGTTGCTCTGCGCCTGCGCCGCCGTGACAAGCTCCTGTACGCCGGCGTATTTTTTACGTCCCACGGTCAGCCCGCTGACCATTGCCGTCAGCGCCGCGCCGATGGCTCCGGCCAGTGCCGAAACGCTTCCGCCGCCGGGAGCGGGAGAATCCGAGGCGACCTCCGCCGCAAACCCGGTCACAGTCATATCTGCCAGTTTCATACGCTTCACCGCTTATTCCATGCCGATCAGGTGGTATTCCATGACCTGCTTCCGGCAATCATAGTTTTCAAGCTTCAGATAGAATTCCGCGCAATCCAGAACCGCCTTCGCCGGTGTCAGGCCGACAATCTCCGAACCGATGATGCGCGCGCCGTAACGATCAGCAAGCTGACGCGTCATTTCAAAAGCATAGTAGATCGGTGTTTTCTCAAAATTCGTCAGATTCATTGAAACCTGCGCGATGTTCCGTCCCTCCAGCATGACGCCGATGGCTTTGCAGCAGGCGAAGCCGCCGTCCTTGGCGCGGATGGCCTTGGCGATCTTCTTCGCAACCTCAAGATCGGAGGTGTCCAGATTGATGTTATAGGCAATCAGCGGCATTCTCGCGCCGACGGCAACGATGCCGGCCGTCGGATGGATTCTGCGCTCGCCGAAGTCCGGCGCCCAGTCCGGTTCAAGCAGCTTTTCTGGCATTCCCTCAAACTGTCCCTTGCGGCAAGTAGCAAGATTGCGGCGCTCCGGCCGGGTCGCGGAATCTTCATACAGGAACGACGGCAGTCCCAGTTCGTCCCACAGGCGTTTTGCGACCTGCCTGGAGAGCTCCACACATTCCTCTACCGTTGTGTCCATCGTCGGAATGAACGGAATCACATCCGTTGCGCCCATGCGGGGATGCTGCCCCGTGTGCTTGGTCATGTCGATGGTTTCCGTTGCCTGCTTGGTCAGACGGAAAGCCGCCTCTGCCATGGCCTCCGGGCTCCCCAGCAACGTGAAGACGCAGCGGTTATGGTTGCCGTCAGACTGAATATCAAATACAAAACAGCCGGGAATGCTGTTTGCCACATCGACCAGTCCCTGAAAAACCTTTTCATCCTTTTCCCTGCTGACGCTGAAATTCGGTACGCATTCTACAAGCTTTGCCATTGCGTTTCCTCCTATGTTTGTATTTTTTCATCGGACGAGCCTGCCGCGCTTGATGACCCTGCGCGCCAGGTCACTGCCCATACGATAACAGATATACTCAAGATCCGGCGCATCCCAGATCACAAGATCGGCCAGCTTTCCCGGCTCGATGCTGCCAACGGTTTCCGCACGGCCGATCGCCGCTGCGCCGTTGATCGTCACGGCGGTCAGCGTCTCCTCTGGCGTCAGCTTATAACGCAGGCAGCCGAGATTGATAACGAACTGCATATTCAGGCTTGGGCAGGAGCCGGGATTGAAGTCCGTCGCCATTGCAACGGGGACACCGGCCTGCACCATCGCCCTTGCGGGCGCATAGGTCGAGCCAAGGTAGAAGCTCGTTGCAGGCAGGCAGCAGGCGACCGTACCGCCCTGCGCCATTGCCCGGATGCCCTCCTCAGGGCAGACGATCAGGTGCTCGGCCGAAATCGCACCGAGTCTGCCTGCAAGTTGGCTGCCGCCGATCGGCATGATCTCATCTGCATGGATCTTGGGCCGCAGACCGAGGCGGCTGCCCGCTTCCAGAATCTGCTGCGATTCCTCTGCCGAAAACACATCCTGCTCGCAGAATACATCGCAAAATTCCGCGATTCCCTGCTCTCTGACCGCCGGAAGCATTTCCCGGCAGATCAGATCAATGTAGCCCTGCCGGTCGTTTTGGAACTCCGGCGGGACGGCGTGCGCACCCATAAAGCTCGGTACAATATCCATCGCATGCGTTTCATTCAGCCTTTTGATGACCCGCAGGCTCTTGAGCTCGTCGGCCACGTTCAGGCCGTAGCCGCTCTTGGCTTCCACCGTCGTCGTGCCGAGCCGCAGCATCTCGTCGAGCGCTGCGCTTGCCTTCTCAAAAAGCGCGTCCTCCGATGCCGCACGCGTGGCGCGCATCGTGGACAGAATGCCGCCGCCGGCCGCCAGTATGTCGAGATAGCCTGCGCCGTGCAGCTTCAGGCCAAGCTCATTCTGCCGCCAGCCGCCAAAAATCAGGTGTGTATGCGCATCAACCAGCCCCGGCGTAACAAGGCGCTGCATAGCGTCCACCATCTGCGCGTCCGCAACACATGGAGCGCTGCCGGTGCCGGTCGCGGCAATTTTTCCGTCCTCGATCAAAACCCATGCATTGCGCGTCAGCTCAATGCTGCCCTGTTCCTTGCCGCGCCGCGCCGCACTTCCGTGCGGCGTTGCCAGAAGACCGATGTTGGAAATCAGCATTTTTCCCATTCTTTTCTCCCTTTCCGGCTTATGGATGCCCGGCTTACTTTTTCACGCCTCTGACCGCCTCGGCGACGAGCGCATCGTCCGCCGTGAAGGGCATGGTGATATGGTCACTTCCGGCGTACATCCTGTTATACTCCGCGGCGGTCGACATCGCGTTCTCATTGCGTGCCCAACTGCGCCGCGCCACGCCGACCATCGTATCCCACGGCATGGCCATCTGCAATATGGTATCCACGCGCTCTGAGCCGTCGAGTACCATGCCGAAACCGCCGTTAATGGCTCTTCCGATGCCTGTGCCGCCGCCGTTGTGAAGCGCAATATAGCTCATGCCGCGCGCCGCGTTTCCGGCATAGCACTGTGTGGCCATCTCCGCCATGATGTTCGAGCCATCCTTGATGTTCGACGTCTCGCGGAAGGGTGCATCAGTCCCGCCGGTATCGTGATGGTCGCGGCCAAGGATGACCGGCCCAATCTCACCGTTTCTCACCATTTCGTTGAATTTGAGTGCAAGATTCATGCGTCCCATTGCATCCTGATAGAGGATGCGGCACTGCGTGCCGACAACGAGTTTGTTTTTCTCCGCGTCGCGAACCCATACATAGTTGTCGTAGTCCTGATAGCGGCGGTTGTGCGTCTTGATATATTCGGCAGCGGCCATGTCGGTTTTGTGCAGATCCTCCGGCTTGCGGCTCAGGCAGCACCAGCGGAACGGGCCGTAACCGAAGTCAAACAGGCACGGGCCGAGAATATCCTCGACATAGGACGGGAAGATAAAACCGTCAAGATCGTTTTCGCCGTTCTTGCAGATGCTCTTTACACCGGTGTCATAGACCGCCTTGAGGAAGCTGTTGCCATAGTCGAAGAAATAGGTGCCGCGTTCATGGAACTTGCAGATCAGCTCATAGTGGTGCTGCAGCGCCTTGTCAACGAGGACACGGAATCCCTCGGGATCTTTGTTGAGCATCTCGGTACGCTGCGCAAACGTCAGCCCCTGCGGGCAGTAGCCTCCGTCATAGGGGACATGGCACGAGGTCTGATCGCTCATAAGGTCAACATGGACGTTCTGTTCATACAGATACTCCAGAAGATCCGCGATATTTCCGCAGTATGCAACGGCGCATGGCTTCTTTTCCTTCTGGTGCTCCAGCGCGATACGTACCGCCTCCTCCAGCGAGTCGGTGCGATGACTGACCCAGCCCTGTACATAACGGGTCTCAATCCGAGAATCATCGACCTCAGCAATGATGGACGCCGCGCCCGCGATCTCAGCGGCCTTGCCCTGTGCGCCGCTCATGCCGCCAAGACCGGCAGAGACAAACAGACGCCCCGCCAAATTCTGATCGTTCGGGATGCCGAGCTTGAGCCGTCCGGCATTGAGCAGGGTGTTGAATGTTCCGTGGACGATGCCCTGCGGTCCGATGTACATCCATCCGCCCGCCGTCATCTGGCCGTAGTTTGCGACACCCAGCGCCGCCGCGCGATTAAAGTTCTCCTGGTCATCAAACGCGCCGACCATCAGGCCGTTTGAAATGATGACGCGCGGCGCCATTTTGTGCGAGTGGAACAGCCCCAGCGGATGGCCGGACATAACGACCAGCGTCTGCTCGTCGGTCAGCTCCTGCAAATACTTCTTGATCAGGCGGTACTGCATCCAGTTCTGGCAGACCTGTCCCGTTTCGCCGTAAGTGACCAGCTCATAGGGATACAGCGCCACATCAAAATCGAGATTGTTGTCGATCATGACCTGAATAGCTCGGCCCTCAATACATTTCCCCTGATATTCCTCAATGGGGCGGCCGTAGATTCTGCCCTCCGGGCGGAAGCGATAGCCATAAATGCGCCCGTGTTCCTCCAGCTCCTGCGCAAATTCCCTTGCCATTGCCGCATGGTGCTCCGGCGGAATATAGCGAAGCGCATTTTTTACGGCGAGCTCCCGATCGGCCTCCGTCAGGTGCGATTCGCGGCGCGGCGCGCGCCGGTACTGCGGGTCTATCTTCGGATAGTCCGGCAATTCATGATCCAGCGCGATCGAAAACACTTCTTTTTCCATGGTCATCCCTGCTCCTTTCAATTCCGGTGTCATATTTTTTGCTTCCATACTTGCATTATAGACCTCTTTTGCTATAATGAAAAATACTTAATTACTATATTTGCAATACTTTATCAGTATGGAAAAATGTTAAAAAAGAGGAGGGACTTCCATGACGATCCATCAACTGGAGTATTTCTGTGCCGTTGCCGAAGAAGGCTCAGTTTCCGCCGCCGCACGGAAGCTGCACGTGGCACAGCCGCCCGTTTCGCGCCAGCTCACGCTTCTGGAGGACGAATTGCAGGTCAGACTCTTTGTGCGGAAAAGCAAGGGTGTCGTGATTACCGAAGCCGGGCAACAACTCTATGCGCAGAGCCGCCGGCTTCTGGAGGGAATGCGCCAGCTTGCCGACAGTATGCGCAGCCTCGGCTCCGGGGAATCCGGCGTCCTCAAGATCGGCATGCTCTACTCCACCGTGACCTGCGCAACGGATTACATCCGCAGGTATCACCGTCAATATCCGCTGGTCGAGCTGCACATCCGTCTCGGCACGCCGCAGGAGCTTATGGAGGAGCTGAATCGCGGTGAGCTGCACGCGCTGTTCCTGCGCGGCAGCGCAAGCAAACCGGCAAGCGCCTCCGAGCGCATTCTGGAGGAAGACCGGCTGGAACTGGTCATGACCGCGCAGACCGACCCTGCGCCGGAGTGCGCAGTCGTACCTCTCGAACGCCTTCAGGATTTCCCGCTCTGCATGCTGCGCAGCAACGACCTGTGGCGCTATGACGAGCATCTGCTCCGCGAGTGCGCCCGCCGCGGTGTCACGCCCAAGATCGTCTGCCATTGCTACGACACGCCGATGATTATGCAGATGATTCAGGGAGGCTTCGGCGCAGGCTTCCTGCCAAGCTCCATCATCCACTCCAACCGCAACAGTGAGATCTATTCCAAGCCCGTGCAGGGGCTTCCCGAGCGTTCATATACGATCCTGACATGGAAAAATGACCGCTGCTGCATTGGCTGCGTCGAGCACTTTGTCCGGATGGCGCTCCCAGAGTAATCATAACCACCGGCCGTGCCGGTGGTATGCACTAGCCCCCTTGGGGCATGCCC
>CABSBF010000061.1 GCA_902475855.1 uncultured Eubacteriales bacterium | reverse complement strand
TCATTGGCTTTTGCTGGTGCTTTTTTCTGCGGCAGCAGCGCTTGCACGCCTTCGCCTGCTGGCAGTCGGCTTTGACGCGGACGGACTTCCTGTTCCGATGGACTTAAACACCATGGCGCTGCCCGCGGTGCTCATCGTTGCGGCGGTCATAGCGCTCATTATGGCGCAGCGCTATCCCGCTCAGCGCGAGCTGTGCGGCAGCATGGATCTCTACTTCGCCTTTGACCGCTCGACGCTTGCGGTCTTGCTGATGGTGCTCGGCAGCTTTGCCCTCATCGGCTCGGCGGTGTGCTCGTTGGTGTTCTCGCTCCGCACAACGGTCACGATGATCCTGTCTGTCTTTCTGGCGGTCGGCGCGGCATGCCTGCTGTATGCCACGACCGCGCTGCGCCGCAAGGCGGAATTCCCCGGCGTTGTGCTGCTCGTGCCCGTATGCGCGATGGTGCTTGCGCTGATCCTTTTCTACCGCGAGCATGCGGCAGACCCCGTCCTGCGCCACTACTATGTCGAAACGCTGGCGCTCGCGGCGCTGACGGTGCTGCTGCTCGAATTTGCGGCCTTTGCGTTCCGCGGCGGCGCGCCGCGGCTGCTGATGCCCGCGAGCACGATGAGCGTCATCCTTTGCGCGGCGGCCTTGGCCGCGCGTCCCTCACTGGCCGAAATTCTCTTCTACGCCGGTGGCGCGTGCATTGCACTCGGCATCGGCGCGGCGGCGGATTTCGACCCGTGACGCCATCCTACATCAGAATATAACGAAAAAGGACGCCTAACGGCGTCCCTTTTCTTATAAGATGGAAGATTGGATGAAAAGAAGCTATTGTCTCTTGCAAGAATAAAGATAAAGGACGCTTGTTAACAAAGATGGGGGATAAATGTTACAAAAGTATTAAATAAATCGCGGACCTCAAGCACCGCGAAGGTGGTCGGGGGGCAAGCGGATATGGTTTATTTATAAAATCAATAAGAAGTTTTGGAAGAGAAATGATAAGAAAAAGTCGAATGTGCCTAATAAAAATAAGTGGAAAACGGATATGCGCTGTGCTATAATCATATCACCCATCATTCGGGGCAATACGGCAGGGCAAAAGCCGTTGCCAATTATTGCAGATGACAATAATTGACCCGCTTTGAGATGTCGTTGACGGGGCGACCGCCGCGGGGCGGGAGCGCCGTAACAGTGTGATCGGCAAAATCTTATATAAGAGAAGGAGAACACTATGAACGATCTTTATCTGGTCAGTCTGGTAGCCAGCATTACGGCGCTCGTATTTGCGTGGCTGCAAAGCAAAAAAGTCCTCGCCTTTTCCGAGGGCACGCCGCTGATGCAAAAGATATCCCGCGCCATCCGCACGGGCGCTTCTGCATTCCTCAAGCGTCAGTACCGCACGGTTGCCATCTTCTTCGCCTGCATGTTCGCCGTGCTCTGCGGCATGGCGGCGGCCGGCTTTGTTACCTGGTTCGTGCCCTTCGCCTTCGTCACCGGCGGCTTCTTCTCCGGCCTGTCCGGCTTCATCGGCATGACGATCGCCACGCGCGCCAACTGCCGCACGGCGGCCGCCGCGCAGGAGGGACTCAACCGCGGCCTGCGCATCGCCTTCTCCGCGGGCAGTGTCATGGGCTTTACGGTCGTCGGCCTGGGACTCCTTGATATCTCCCTCTGGTATGCGGTGATGAAGCTCATCTTCCACTCCTCGCTCGAGGAGATCACCGCCGCCATGATCACCTTCGGTATGGGCGCTTCTTCGATGGCGCTCTTTGCCCGCGTGGGCGGCGGCATCTTCACCAAGGCAGCCGACGTCGGCGCTGACCTTGTCGGCAAGGTCGAGGCAGGCATCCCCGAGGATGACCCGCGCAACCCCGCCGCCATCGCCGATAACGTCGGCGATAACGTGGGCGACGTTGCGGGCATGGGCGCCGACCTCTATGAAAGCTATGTCGGTTCCGTCACCTCCACCTGCGCGCTGGGCGTGCTGGCGTTCAACCAGATCCCGCAGATCGACCGCGTGTACGCGGTTGCCATCCCGCTCATCATCGCCGCCGTCGGCGTGCTCTGCTCCATCATCGGCACCTTCCTCGTCAAGACGAAGGAGGACGCCGACCAGAAGTATCTGCTCAAGGCGCTCGGCCGCGGCACGAACTTCTCCGCCGTCACCGTGGCGGTCGTCAGCTTCTTCGTCGTGCGCTTCCTGCTCGGCAGCGCGTTCTACGGGCTGTGGCTCGCCATTCTCGCGGGTCTTCTTGCGGGCGTTCTGATCGGCCGCGTGACGGAGTACTACACCTCCGATACCTATAAGCCGACGCAGAACCTCGCCGCCAGCAGCGAGACCGGCTCCGCCACCATCATCATCAGCGGCGTCGGCCTTGGTATGCTCTCCACGGCAATGCCCATCATCATCGTCGGCATCGCCATTCTCGTCGCCTACTTCTGCTCCACCATCGGCTACGCCGGCAACACGGAGCTGGGTCTTTACGGCATTTCCCTCGCCGCGGTCGGTATGCTCTCGACCCTCGGCATCACCCTCTCCACCGACGCTTACGGCCCTGTTGCCGATAACGCGGGCGGCATCGCGCAGATGGCGGGCCTTCCCGAAGAGGTCCGCGAGCGCACCGACGCGCTCGACTCCCTCGGCAACACCACCGCCGCGACCGGCAAGGGCTTTGCCATCGGTTCCGCCGCGCTGACGGCGCTCGCCTTCATTGCAAACTTCATCGAAAAGCTCGACGCTGCGGGCGGCGACTACAGCCTCTCGCTCATGGAGCCGACCGTGCTCGTCGGTATCTTCATCGGCGCGTGCCTGCCGTTTGTTTTCTCCGCCATGACGATGAACGCCGTCGGCCGCGCCGCGCAGAGCGTCGTCGTTGAAGTGCGCCGCCAGTTCCGCGAGATCGCCGGTATCATGGAGGGTCACGCCGATCCCGACTATGCCCGCTGCGTGGATCTCTGCTCCCGCGCGAGCCTGAAGGAAATGGTCGCGCCGACGCTTCTTGCCATCATCTCTCCCATCGTCGTCGGCCTTGTGCTCGGCGGCAGCGGCGTGGTTGGCATGCTCTGCGGCGCGCTCGTCACGGGCTTCATCCTCGCCATCTTCATGGCGAACTCCGGCGGCGCGTGGGATAACGCCAAGAAGTACATCGAATCCGGCCATCACGGCGGCAAGGGCAGCGAGCAGCACAAGGCTGCCGTCGTCGGCGACACCGTGGGCGACCCGTTCAAGGATACCTCCGGCCCGTCCATCAACATCCTCATCAAGCTCCTCTCGATGGTCTCCATCGTCTTCTCCGGTCTGATCGCAAGCTTCCATCTCTTCTGATGGAGCGAGCGAAGCTGACCTGACGCTTTGAACCAACGCAAAAAAGAAGCACTTACGTTGCCGTAAGTGCTTCTTTTTCTTTGCTTTTTAACGGATGTGTTCCGGAAGCGGTCATGTTCAGAACTCGGTTCAAAAGGAGAACCGCACTCAGCGGGGGCGCTGATTTTTTTGCCGCATGAACATCTTGAAATTGAATCTGCGGGACAAATGCGGTAGAATGTCCCGGACAGATGACACAAAGGGGGAGACACTCACATGAAACAGAGGACCGCCACTGCTATCGGCTGCCTGATAACGATCTGTGTTGTTGCGGTGTTGCTGGTCGTGACGTTTCTGGCCATTGCGCGCGGTGATGTTCCGGAAAATCCGCTCACGCCGGTCGGCGTGGTACTGGAACTCGTCTGCGCCATCCTGACGACCTCGACCTATGCAAGCGTGGTCTTTGGCAGTCATTCGCGCAGACGCTTTCGCTCCTATTTCCTCTGGATGCTGGCGATCAACACCATTGGGCTTTTGAGCGATGTGATCTATTGGGGGATCGGGCTTGATTTTCTTCCTGCCCTTCCGCAGCTTCGCGAGACCTGCTATTTTGTCTGCTACGCCTCGGCATTTCCACTGCTCATTTTTTACAGCACCTATCTCATCAGTTACATCAATGAAGACTCGAAGGAATTGCAGCGATATACCGTTTTGATGACCGGCCTCAGCGCGGATGGATTTCTGCTCGTGATGATCTCTGTCATCACATCGCGCTCTCAGAATGCCCCGTGGCATCTGTCGGATCACCCGTGGCTTTACTTCTTCTTTTTGGCCATGCCGATGGTGGTCAACATCGGCATCATTCTGAACTTCAGGAGGATGCTGACCAACCGCAAGGCGATCTCTTTCCTTTTCTATGAGCTGCTGGTGGCTGCCGCGGTAGTGGTTGACACGGTCATCGGGGAGATCACACTGGCTCATGTCGTTGTGGCGTTTTGTCTCATCCAGATATATATCACTGTGCAGATCGAATACGAAAAGCAGCAGGAAGAGCAGCTCTTGCAGCAGCGTATCTCCATTATGATCAGCCAGATACAGCCGCACTTTCTTTACAATGTGCTCACCAGCATTCGCGCGCTCTGCCGCATTGACGCGCGCAAGGCTGAGAGCGCGCTGACGGATTTTACCCTCTACCTGCGAGGGAATCTCGATTCGTTGAGCAATACCGGCTGCATTCCTTTTTTGCAGGAACTACAGCATACCAAACACTATGTTGATCTGGAAAAAATGCGCTTTGGCCGGGATCTGACCGTCCTTTTCAACACGCCGGTCACGCAATTCTCCCTGCCGCCGCTCACGTTGGAGCCGATCGTCGAAAACGCGGTGCGCCACGGCGTGATGCAGCGGCTTCAGGGCGGGACGGTGATCATCTCTACAAGCGAGACCGAGTCGGATTTCGTCGTGACTGTTTCGGATGACGGCATCGGGTTTGATGCAGAGCAGCTTGCGGCGGGCGGCAAGCATATCGGCTTGTGGAACGTCCGTGAGCGCCTTGCCGCGGTGTGCGGTGGGCACATGGAGATCGAAAGCGGGATCGACAAGGGAACAAATGTGACGATGTGCATCCCCAAATATCGAAAGGAGAGCGAATGATGGAACTTTGCTTGTTGGCTGTTGACGATGAATCTTTGGCGCTGAGCGATCTGACAGCGGCGCTGCAAGCTGCCGAGCCGGCAGCAGCGGTTCGCGCCTATACCGATCCGACGAAAGCGCTTGAGGCGGTGAGAACGGGGGAGATCCTTCCGGATATCGCCTTCCTGGACATTCAGATGCGCGGTTGGACGGGACTGGACCTTGCACTGGAATTGAAAAAGACGATCCCGGCGCTCGAGATCATTTTTGTTACGGCTTATTCGCAGTATGCGCTGGAATCCTATTCCCTCCATGCACGCGGCTACCTGATGAAGCCTGTTACGGCCGAGGCAATCGAGGAGGAACTTCGTAATATCGGCCTGACCACAGTGCCTGTGAGGAAGGAGCTTTCCCTACGTGTCCAGTGCTTCGGCAATTTTGAAGTGTTTTATGAGGGAAAACCGCTCGAATTTGCCCGCGCAAAGAGCAAGGAGCTGTTTGCGTATCTGGTATTTCGCCGCGGTTCGGCCTGCAGCATCCGGGAATGTGCGGCCATTCTCTATGAGGACCGGGAATACGGCAGCGCGCTGAAAAATCAGATCGAAACCTTTAAGTCTGATATGATGCGAACCTTGCGAAAGGTGGATTGCGAAGATGCGGTCATCAAGGGGCGGAATCAACTCAGCGTGGATACAGAAAAGTTTTCCTGTGATTATTATCAGTTTCTCAACGGCGAATCTTCGGCGATCAATGCTTTTGTCGGAGAGTTTATGACGCAGTATAGCTGGGCGGAGATCACGACGGCATCGCTGCAGGGCAAGATGACTGAAATCATTCGCTAAAAACTATCAAAAACGGCGAAAATGCAGAGGCGATCGAAATGCTCTGCATTTTTGTTGTCTTTTTGTTGTCTTTTTGTTGTCCTTGATCCGGTAAAATGAATCACAAGAGGAGCGAGGCTGCAAAACCTATCTCCCAACGTTTTAGGAGGAAAGCTCAATGGAAGAAAAAAACCTGCACGTCGAAGAAGGCGCGCTCAAGGTGACAAAGCTCACGCTTTATGAGGCGGTAGCGATCATCGTGGGTGCCAATGTCGGTTCCGGTATACTCGGCCTTGCATATTCTTCCCGCCTTGCGGGATGGCCGATCCTGGTGCTCTGGCTGGCGGTGGCCGGTCTGTTCACCACGTTCTCCATGCTCTATGTGGCGGAGTCCGCACTGCGTACAAAAAAGCCCCTGCAGCTGCCCGGCCTTGCGGAAAAATATGTCGGTAAGGTCGGCTCGGTCCTGATCTTCATCTCTGTCTGCGCGAACTCCATCGGCTGCATGGTCGCCTACACGACAGGTTCCGGCAACATCCTCTGCACACTGCTCGGTCTCCCCAACTGGGCGGGCAGCCTGCTGTTCACCGTTCCCTGTGTGCTGGTCGTCTGGTTCGGCCTCAAAGCCACCGGCCTTTGGGAGAAATTCATGTCCACGGGCATGGTCGTGCTGCTCGGCATCATTGTGATTGCATCCTTCCTCTCCGGCAAGGCGGATGTCTCCCGCGCCGTATACGCAAACTGGACCTATGCCGTTCCCCTTCTCAGCAGCGCTATTTTCTGCTACATCGCGCAGTATGCCGTGCCTGAGCTGGCGCGCGGTATGCGCCACACGCCCAAGAAGCTCCCGGTTGCCATCATTCTCGGTATGTTCATCACCGGCGTGCTGCTGGCCGTTGTTCCCCTTGCCGTTCTCTCTCTGACCGGCGCGGAGGAGGTCACACAGGTCGCTACGCTCGCCTGGGGTCAGGCACTCGGTACCTGGGCACTCTATACCGCCAACATTTTTGCCCTCTGCGCCATGATGACCTCTTATTGGGCGGTCGGCGGTTCCATGCTCACGAACATCGTCGATATGTTCAAGCTCAAGGATGAGAAGGACACCAAGACCCGTCTCATCGCCATCGCCTGCACGGTGCTTCCACCGTTCATCCTTGCCTACGCCGGTCTTGTCAGCTTTGTTGACGCCATTGGCTGGGCCGGTACCTTCGGCGGCGTGATTATGTCGATCGTTCCCGTTCTGATGCTCAACAACGCCCGCAAGAAGGGCGATATCGAGCCGGAGTGGAAGTGCGGTTGGTACGCGCATCCCGCAGTGCAGGGCATGATCATCGTGATCTTCAGCCTTGCGGCCATCTACTTCATCTGCTCCATGATCGGCATCCTGCCGGCAGGTTGGTAAGGGAAAGGAAGGACAGATGTCATGCGTGTGATCCCGAAAGATAAAGTGATCTTCCACTTCAACCCGACAAATCCCGCAAACTATACCGTCGAGGACGGAGAGACCTTCTGGGTCGAGTGCGACGACTGCTATAGCGGTCAGATCACCGACGAAAGCGTCAAGCGCCCGGATATTGACATCGGCATCATGGACTGCGCCGTAGGCCCAATCGCGATCAGCGGTGCGCACCCCGGCGATACCCTTTGCGTGGAAGTTATGGCGATCGACCTTGCGCCGCAGGGCGTGATGGTCACATCGGTCGGACTCGGCGTGCTGGGTGATCATATCACGGAGCCGAACACCAAGATCATTCCCGTGCACGATGGCTTCGCATATTTTTCCGATGATATCAAGCTGCCCCTGACGCCGATGATCGGCGTGATGGGTGTGGCAACCAAGAACGGCGAGATCCACTGCGCCGTCCCCGAGGATCACGGTGCCAACATGGACACCAAGCTGGTCCGCGTCGGTTCGCGCGTGTATTTTCCTGTTAATGCCGAGGGCGCCGGGCTTGCTGTGGGCGATATGCATGCCTGCATGGGCGACGGCGAGCTTTCCGGCACGGGCATCGAGATCGCGGGGCGTATGTGCCTGCGCGTTACGGTCTACCACAACCGCCCCATTGAGCGCCCGGTCATCGAAACGGCGGACAGCCTGTACTTCCTTGCTTCCCGCCGCACGCTGGAGGAAAGCGTCAAGGTCGGCACCGAGGATGCGGTCAACTTCCTGATGAAGAAGTTTGATTTGAACTTCCCGGACGCTTATCGCCTGATGAGCGCCACCTGCGACGCGCAGATCAGCGAGGTCGTGGATGATAACGTGACCATCCGCATTCGCGTGCCGAAGTTTGACAATCGCATCCGCACGCTGTAAGCGCATTGCGTTTCCAAGAAACCTTCATGAATAAACGATCCGGCTGCCGCAATCGCGCGCAGCCGGATCATCTATTTTGTTAGTCTTAGAGCATTGTGCCGATCGGCTGCCGCCGCTTTTTTCAGGACACTCTGCCATAAGCAGAAAATGCCGAAAACGGGGCTGGACATGCGTGTTTTGACCTGCTATAATAATACTCTCCATCTAAGAATAATGAATCGGCGTCGCGTTTGGTTTGGGAGTGCCGTGGCTATATCCGGGACAGGGCATGGTGAAATGCCGCAAAGCCTTGCAACACCTGCGTTTGCGGGATTTTCCCCGATTGCAGAAAGCGGCACAAAAACGGCTTTGACCACAGGAATGACCACAGACAGAAAATCTTTGATTTTCCTCCCCGCCGTGGTATAATGACAGAAAAGTGAATATCCGGGTGTGGCTCAACTGGTAGGGCGCGACATTTGGGAGAATACGACCAGCCGGATAAAAAACTCAATAACCGGGTGTAGCGCAGTTGGTAGCGCGCCTGCTTTGGGAGCAGGATGCCGCAGGTTCGAATCCTGTCACTCGGACCACCTTTCTTGGAAAAACCGCCTTTTTGGCGGTTTTTCTGCGTTATAAGTTCAATTTTTGAAGTGCGCTTGACCTCATTCCAACTGTGGTCAGAGAGGTAAAATGGCGGATTTATACTTGTAACGGAAGAATGCCGAAAAACGCAAAATCCCTAACCCCTCCCTAACTTGTGTAAATTCAGTATTTTCGCCGCAGAAACGACGGAAACTTGAATTTTCCGGTGTTATCCACTATAATAATTCTACGGAGGCCTTTGTGCCGCCAAGGCAGCCGTGTGGGTGTATTCCCATGCGGCTTTTCACTTATTTGCAGTTTTATGGAGCCATTGATATGTATGACAAATCCATGATTGCACAGCTATTACCGTCTGAAATGATAATAAAAAACTATATTATACATGGAGACCCGGATTGCAACTATGAGAGGTATTTATTAGAGTTCGTAAATGCTTCTGACTTTTTCCGCACAAAATCAGGCGGAGATATTTATCAATCTCCCGAAAGTGAAGAGAACGGGCAATGTGATTGTATTTCGACAAGTTATCAGTTGGATTTCAAGCTAATTGCCAGTAAAACTGCATTGCAGGCAAAAAGCATTTTATACCCAAGTAAAACCGAAATTGTGAAAGGCGTATTTGTCACGAGTGAACCTAAAGTTAAAAATGGTTCAATTAAAGCAACACGCATCCATGCCGCTCTAAGAGAATATGATTTTGAAGGTTTGCAGAAGTTACGCACAACCACAATAAAGAAGCAGGGAGTCGAAAACGATATCATTGAGTTACTGAAAACCCTTGAAACACGAAAGCATCTTTTACTTTTCTTTCCCTACAAATTCATATTTAATGACAAGTATGAATTCCTAGCCGGGATTGCACAAATCCAAAATGCATTAAACAGTGATTTTCGATGTGCTATGCAATACCGGACGCACGAGGTAGGAGCTGATTTTGATACATATATTGCATTCATCTACGATGATAAGATTGTATTTATGATTGAGAACGCTGCTCATTTATCCTATATCGACAGCGTTAATCTTACTAAAAGTCCCGTTTATATGCGATTATTGGATTATAGTTGGTAGTTGGAGGAATATAATATGTACTTATCTACAATTACGCTTAAAAACTTCAGAAAGTATGCCTATGATGGGGTGAGCAAACACGGAATCACAGTGAATTTTCACAAGGGATTAAACGCATTGATTGGAGAGAATGATTCCGGAAAAAGTGCAATAATTGATGCAATCAAGCTTGTCCTCCAAACGCAAAGTGGCGAATTTACGCGTGTTACGGATGAGGATTTTTATATTAGCGCTACTGGGGAAATTGCAACAGAATTCAGTATCGATTGCACTTTTGAAGGATTTGAAATCAATGAAGCAAAAAATTTTATTGAATGGCTCTCGTTTGAAAAAGATAAAACCTCTGGTGCGGTGTTTTATAAACTACTCCTCCACTACCGGGCATGGCGTGAAAATGGTCGTATTTATACTGAACTCAAAGCTGGAGATATCGAAGACGGTATATCGCTCGATGGCAAAGCGAGAGAACTCTTAAAATGTGTTTATTTAAGACCGCTTCGGGATGCGCAGAAGGAAATGCATAGCGGACGAAATTCACGAATT
>CABSBF010000060.1 GCA_902475855.1 uncultured Eubacteriales bacterium | reverse complement strand
GTCGATCTCGATAAGGCCGCGCGGAACGTACTGACACAGGAACAGTTTGAGCAGGACGGCGGTGACGGCACGGTCGCCAGCTGGCGCAATACAGTGACGGTTGAAAACGTTCATCCCAACACGACGGTCTCGTTCCGGATGAACAATCTCTCCGGGAACGCCGCTGAGCTGAAGCTTTACGCCTACGGTGCAGACGGGAAGCTGGCGGAGGTTGGCAAAGAGCTGTGGTCGATCACGGATGAGACAGGCGCTGCCGTAGATACCCTGTCCGATGGCACACTGTATGAGCTGCGTGTGAGCGTCACAGACGGCGGTGCGCTTGATCTGAGCGAGGCGGAAAAGGAGATCAAAATTTCCGTTGTGCTTGCAAAGTAAGGCTCAATCATAACCACCGGCACTGAGCTGGTTGTTTTCTTGATACAATCATAACCACCGGCCGTGCCGGTGGTTATGATTATATAAACTGGTCAAATTTTCTCCTTTGAGACATAGTTCAGTTGGATGGAGCCTTTTCATGGACAAATAAAGGTTTACCACTCATATTTCTCATATTCTTCTGCCAGCACCCAGAGATCGTATTCCTGTTTTGCCTTTTCCAACGAGGACAGTTCCTCTTTCGAGTGCTGTGCTTCCTGATTCTTTCTGCCGCGCCGTTCTTCTTTCTCGGCTTTTTGTTTTCGGAACCACATACTCAACGCCCCTCTGCTTTTGTACGGTACTCCGCAGTCAGTTCGAGATAGCCGCGCTTGTTATGCGCGATTCCTGCCCAATCGAGGATTGCTGACAATACAAATACTGGGTCATAGGCATATGCACCTTCTGCGATATGTTTATACTTTGCGATGCAGCCGACAATTGTGTCCTCCGTACAATCGCCATAGCCGAATCTGTAGTTTCGTCCGTTTCCTTTTCTCGCCTTTCCGCCGTTTCGGAGCAGAAGCTCGATAATCTTATCAAACACGCCATAATCATATGGCGGGGTGATTGGAAGCTCGTCACAGGTAAAGCTATTTCCGTCTGCGTTTGCTTGGATCACATAGCTGTTGCCGCTGACGGATCGTACTGTTGCGATTCCTCCGCAGTCGATCAGCTTGTTCTTAATGATGTCAGACGCATTGATGCTGTTATCATCCGCTCTTTCTAACATAGCCGCATTCACCGTCTCCTTTCTATTCTCTACATTGTTGTCCGCGATGCCCAGCGCCTTCAGCAATTCATCCAATCGTTTTTTCGCAGTCGGGTATGAAATTCCAATTTTATTTTGCACATCCTTCATATTTCCGCGGCAGGTTAAAAACGTACGCAAGAAGTCGGCCTGCGCGGCATCGAGCCGGTCGTACTCAGAAATATTTTCTTCCACAGGAAACTCTGCTTTGCAAGAGGGGCAGGACAGTTTGCTGATATTTAGCCTGTCTCCGCATACAGGACATACGCTGGTTTTTGTAATTTTCATCTGTGTGTCACCTCGCGTTTCGATAATATCATTTTATTTTGATCTTGTCAATATTAGAATTAAATATTATAAAAATCTATATTATTTAGATTTCCAATGCGTTCTGCATAATCTGGCTGGCGGCTTTCTTGTTCTTATCGAACGCGTGGGTGTAGATATCCAGCGTGGTCGATGGTTGACTGTGTCCGAGAAGCCCCGCAACCGTACCGACATCCGTGCCGCTGGTGATGAACAGGCTTGCCGCCGTGTGGCGCAGGCTGTGGACGTTTAGGTCGGTAGGCAGATCGTTTGCTTTCAGGATTTTCTTGAAGCGCCATGTGAAGGTCGGTGGAGTAAGGAAGCGCAGAAGGAAAAAGAGAAGTGCGAGAGCGGCCAAGATCTCACAGAGGAAATTTGTGCAGTGGCTGAAGCGGTAATACCAACAAAAAACATACGGGACAAGGCAAGCTTGTCCCGCATATTCGTATTTGTGCTGTGCCCTTGAAAGCAGCGCCAATCAAAGCTCCTGCGGCATCTGCCAGGCTTCGATATCGGTATGCAGCAGATGGTGAGAACGTTCGGACAGCGGCTTTCCGAGATACTCTTTGTAAAGCGCCTGCACATCGGGGTTTTCATGCGAGAAACGAAGGGGCATCTTGTGGTCAAGTCTCCACAGGATATTTCCGCGCGCCTCGGCGCACTCCTCGCCGTCGTGAATCGGCTGGCCGCCGCCGCCCGCGCAGCCGCCGGGGCAGGCCATGACCTCAACGAAGTCATACTGCACGTGGCCGGAGGCAATCGCCTCCATGAGCTTCCTGGTGTTGCCGAGTCCACTGACCACCGCCGTGCGGACCGTGCCTGCACCGGGAACGTCGAAATTCGCTTCCTTCCAGCCCTGCATGCCGCGCACAGCGGTAAAGGCATCGGGGTCCGGATTTTCACCGGTCACAAGATAGTACGCGCTGCGAAGCGCCGCGTCCATGACGCCGCCGGTCGCGCCGAAGATCACCGCCGCGCCCGTACCGGAGCCGAGCGGCGAATCGAAGCTGCTCTCCTCCAAGGACGCCGGGTCGATCATCGAGCAGCGGAGCATCCGCACGAGCTCGCGCGTGGTGATGACCACGTCGACATCCGCGTCGCCGCAGGCATCTTTCATCGTGGGAAGCGCCGCCTCCGCCTTTTTGGACGTGCACGGCATGACAGAGATGACACGGAGATTTTTGGGATCGATGCCGATTTTTTCGGCAAAATAGCTCTTAGCTACCGCACCGAACATCTGCTGCGGCGATTTGGCTGTGGACAGATTCTTCGCGAACTGCGGGAACTGCCCCTTCACGAACCGCACCCAGCCGGGACAGCAGGAGGTAAACATCGGCCAGAAATATGCATCCTTATGCGTAAAGCGCTCGATGAACTCGCTGCCCTCTTCCATGATGGTGAGGTCGGCGCTGAAATTGGTGTCAAATACATAATCAAAGCCCAGCTCCCGCAGCGCGGAGGCCAGAACGCCCGGCGCAGCCTGCCCGGATGAGAGGGCAAAATACTCTGTCCACGCCGCGCGGACGGCAGGTGCAACCTGTACGACGGTCGTGAGGGTGGGATCGGCGAGCATGCGGTAGACGTGGTCGGTATCGTCGCGCTCCTCCAATGCGCCGACAGGACAGTGGGTCACACACTGACCGCAATAGGTGCAGAGGGACTGGGAAAGGCTGTCCGCCTTTGCCGTACCGACGGTCGTCCGGGAGCCGGTGCCGACCAGATCCCAGATATGCACGCCCTGCACCTTATCGCACACCTGCACGCAGCGCATACACTTGACGCAGCGGTTTTCAAAGCGCAAAATGGGCGCGGAGTAGTCGACCGGCGCCGGACGCAGCTTTTTCTGATAGGGCGCGCCGAGCAGATTATAGTCGTTGGCGAGCTTCTGCAGCTTGCAGTTGCCGCTGCGCGTACACTTGACGCAGTTTACCTCGTGCTGGCTGAGAAGAAGCTGGAGATTCACGCGCCGCGTCATGCGCACCTTCTGAGAATTCGTGTGGACGACCATACCCTCGTGAACCTCATTGTCGCACGCGGCAACAAGCGTATCCTGTCCCTCGACCTCGACCATGCAGATGCGGCAGGCGCCGATCTCGTTGAGGTCCTTGAGATAGCAGAGCGTTGGAATGTCAATATTGGCCGCGCGTGCCGCTTCCAGAATGCTGGTCCCCTCCGGCACGCAGACGGGTTTGCCGTTAATGATCAAGCTTACCATCGTTCGATCCTCCCTCCCTTGAAGATGCCATAGCCGAAGTGGTCGCAGCGCAGGCAGCGGCCGCTTTCCGCGCAGGCCTCCTCATGCGTCATGCCGCATTCGATATCTTCAAAATCGCATTTGCGCTGGGCTGCCTCGCGCTCTTTGGTGTTGACGCGCCCGCGTGCGGGACAGACGTCCAGATGCGGCGCTGGAATTTCCACATCGGTGCGAATTTCATGGTGGAAGCCGAGCTGTTCGTCGATGTTGGCCGCCGCGACCTTGCCCGCCGCAATTGCACGGATGGCGGTAGCAGGGCCGGTCACGCAGTCGCCGCCGGCAAAGACGTTTTCCATGTTGTCGATCTGGCTGGAGCTTTCAGCCATAAACGTTCCCCTTTTGATGGGGATACCGGCCTGCTCAAAGCCCGCGATCTCCACGCCCTGCCCGATGGCGACGACAATGATGTCAGCCGGAATGCGTTCTTCTGGCTGGTCTGCCGCGTCCGGGCGGGGTCTGCCGGACTTGTCGGCAAGGCCGATGATCTGCGGCTGCACCCAGAGGGCGGCAGCCTCGCCCGCTTCGTTTGCCTCGATGCGCACCGGCGCAGAAAGCTCGCGGATCTCCGCACCCTCGGCAATTGCGCCCTGCACCTCGTCGGGAAGCGCAGTCATGTCCGCAATTCTGCGGCGATAGACGCAGGTGACGCTGGCAGCGCCCAGACGCACGGAGCTTCTTGTCACGTCCATCGCCACGTTGCCGCCGCCGATGACCACGACGCGCTTGCCGGCGAAGTCCGGCATGATGTCGTCGCCGATGGCGCGCAGCATTTCGACGGCAGACATGACGTTTTTGCTGTCCTCGCCGGGAATGCCGGTTTTCTTGTCCGTATGCGCGCCGATGGCGACATACAGGCAGTCGTAATCCTTGTGCAGCTGTTCAAAGGAGATGTCTTTTCCGACCGTCACTTCGGTATGTACCTCCACGCCGGTGGACAGAATGGAGGCAATTTCCGCGTCCAGCTTTTCGCGCGGGAAGCGGTAGGCCGGGATGCCGTAGCGGAGCATACCGCCGAGCCGCTTCTTTTCTTCAAAAATCGTCACGCTGTGGCCCATAAGGCGCAGATAATACGCGCAGGAAAGCCCGCTCGGGCCGCCGCCGATGATGGCGACGCGTTTGCCGGTCGCCTCCCCGCAGGCAGGATTCGGAACATTGCCCGCATGATCGACTGCATAGCGCTTGAGGCCCCGGATATTGATGGGCGCGTCGACCATGTTGCGGCGGCAGCGCGCCTCGCACGGGTGCTCGCAGATGTACGCGCAGGCGGTCGGCATGGGGTTATCCTTGCGGATCAGACGCACCGCGTCGGCGTACCGTCCCTCGCGCACCAGCGCGACATAGCCCGGCACGTCCACGCCCGCAGGACAGAGCGACACGCAGGGCACGGGGTTCTGAAGCGAGGCGAGGCACCGGTGGTGCTGCACATGGTTCACATAGTCGTCCCGGAAGCCCTCAAAGCCGCTCAGGACCAGCTGCGCCGCGTCGCGTCCGATGGCGCAGTCAGCAGAGGCGACGATGGCCCGCGCCGTTTTTTCGATGGTGTCGATGGTCAGCATGGTGCCTGTTCCGTCGAGCACCTGCCCCATCAGCGCGGCAAGCTGGCCGAGCCCAATGCGGCAGGGCACACATTTGCCGCACGACTGCGCGTGGCACAGCTGCAAAAATGTCAGCGACATATCGATCGGACACAGGCCTGGGGGGCTGGACGCGATCCTGCGTTCCATGTCCTTGTAGAGGCGGTCGACGACCGTCTGGGCCTTGCTTGCGGTTTTGATATCCAATCTGCTCAAGGCTGGCTCACTCCTTCTGCTTTTCTGATCTTTTTATTCTATTTATTTGATATAAATAGCATTTTTTAATCCAAAAGAATCATAGCATATCCACCGGATACCGGTCAATACTTATCGATAAATTCTTATCAAACCGTTCATTCTTCTTTTGCGGACCGTCTATTCGTAATTTGATATGTCCCATTTCAAAAGCCGGAGGCAGCCCTAATACGCGCCGGAGCAGCGGCGTTGTTTTGCGCCGCTGCTCGTTTTGTTGATTCAGCCTGTACGTTTTGCTCGGTATAGATCTTTGTGTCATCCTTATGAACTGTGTTCAGTTTGGGCTCCGCCGTCTTCTGCCCAGGAATAAAAATGGGTCGAGTGCGTATCCGACGCCAGCGATGCAGGGTCGAGGCGGAAGCCGGAGATCCCGAGCGCCTCTTCCGGGCGAACCCAGGGTTTTCCCTGTATGGCGCTCGTTTCCTCATGTGTCAGAAGCCCCCGGTAGATCGTCAGTGCCCGCCGGTAATAGCCGTCGCGGATGCAGGTCTCCTCCTCGCCGTCATTCAGCAGGTGCAGGATCAGCGGCAGCATCTGCGCTGCGTAGGCAACAGACGCAGAGTGTGCGACCGCGCCCGGAATATTTGCAACACAGTAATGCACAATGCCGTCTACAATGTACCGCGGATCTTCATGCGTGGTCGCGCGGCTGGTCTCGATCGCGCCAGGCTCGTCGTTGGAAATATCCACGATCACCGAGCCTTTTTCCATGAGGGAAAGCATGTTTCGGGTGATAAGGAACTCTTTGTTCTCCTTCTGCCATTTGACACAGTTGAGAACGATATCCGTTTTCGGCAATTCCTCCGCAATATGCGCCCGTGAGCAGCGCCTAACGCGGACGCGGCCATTATACTGTGCTGAGAGCGCACGGAGCCTGTGCATATTTCTGGCCATGACCGTACAGTTGGCGCCGAGCGCCTGTAAGACCTGCAGAGCGCCTCTGCCGACTTTTCCGCTTCCGAGAATCAGCGCATGGATGCCCGGCTCCCCCGCAAAGCCGCCGACATATTTTCCCTTTCCGCCGTGGATGGTCAGCAGCGATTCCAGCCCGAACAGCGCCCCCTGCTTCCCCGCTGCCTCACAGTTCGGGGAGCCATATCGATGGGAATCCTCCGCCGTAAATGCAATGCAGCCGCTTTTCATCAGCGCGTCGACCTCCTCCGGATTTGCCGCCGGATGCAGGCAGCCGAGAAGCAGCTGGCCTGTCCGGATCAGCGGCCATTCCTCCGGCGTAAACTCCTTGACCTTGGCGACCATATCGCATACTTTGAACAGCTCCTGCACAGAGTCTGTCAGAAGCGCCCCCGCAGATTCATACGCTTCATCCGAAAAACCGGCTCGTTCTCCGCAGCCGCGCTGTGCATAAACGGTGTGTCCTGCGCTCGTGATGGTCTCCACCTCTTTCGGCGTACAGATCACTCGGTTTTCGCCCTTCTTCGTCTCACGCAAAATTCCCAAAATCATATGCTGCGCCTCCTTTCATCAAATTCTTTTCCTGTCGTGCTGTGTTTTTCTATCTTTATCATACAAGAAAAGTGACGGATCCGCAACACTAATAATACAAAGTCTCATTTTAATTTATGCATCAGGCCGTCGCTCGCGTATCACAATAAAAAAGCGCAGGATCCGGGCGATTCTCCGCTCAAATCCTGCACCTTTCGGGTTTCTGTTCCGTGCTTACTTTTCGTGCCCGGCCTTCTGGCACGCCGGACAAACGCCTTCAAAAATCATTCTGTGCCGCGTGATCCGATACCCGGATTCCGCTGCGATCGTTTTGTCCGGCGTTGGGTCGTATGAAAACGGAGCATCACAGACTGCGCCGCAGCCCGTGCAGATCAGGTGATAGTGAAAGTCTGTCCTGCAGTCATACCGATCCGCTCCCGGAACCTTTACATGTGTGATCTGCCCCTCCTCAGAAAGGATATTCAGATTCCGATAAACCGTTCCGCGGCTGATTCTCGGGTCTTTTGCACGGATCTCCAGATAGATCTGGTCCGCGCTCGGATGGTCATGGTGTTCCTGTACCGCTTCCAGAACAATTTTACGCTGCCGTGTGTTTCGGTACTGCATCTTGCTTCCGCCTGCCCTCATATCATTCAATTTCATCGTCTGCCATGAAAAATCCGGACTTTCCGCCCTTATCCATGAGCAGATATATGAATTGTACCGCAAAATATATCGGCTGTCAACATTCCAGTAATTGCGGTTTTTGGCAGCAGATTTCCTGTCGTTTTCCCCTCTTGTCAAACGAAACTGAATCAGATATACTTAAAATAGAGGAGAGAAACCGAAGTTCCGGAACAAATCCTGCAACGGAGCCTCTGTTTTCCCGACTATAAACAGAGCGACAAACGAAAGGAGATTACACTATGAAAAATGATCGCCAACTTGTAATTCTGCTTGCCGCCCTGCTGGTTCTGATTTTTTTATCCAGCTGTGCCGCGGGCAAAAACGCGTCCATGACCCCTGCGGCCACTGATTTTGCCTACGCCGAGGACTATTCCTAAAGCAAAAAAGGCTGCCGCCGAGGCTGCTGCAAAGGAGCAGGAACCATGATCAGGCGGAGCAAGACTACTGTTTTTTATAAATCGCTTGCTATCAGGACTCGGTATCTATTATAATATAACCACCACAGGAAACCCATATGAAAGCAGCTTTGCCCCGCCTGCACCCGCCGCCATTCCAACGTGAATATGCAAGGAGGTATTGTCTATGCGTACACAAGCCATCCGTTCCAGAGAGAATCCTAATCTTGAACTCATTGCATTCCATGGCCATTTTGCGACCCGGCATTCCCATAACAGTTATTACCTTGACATCACACGGCTGAAGCACGAATACAGTCTGGCGCACGACACTGCGCTTGCGCTCGCAAACCATTACATCTACGAAAAGTCGATCGACACCATCATCTGCATGGATGGCAGCGAGGTCATCGGCGCGTTCCTGGCCCGACAGCTGACGCAGAAAATTTTGTTCTCTGTCAACAATAACAAGAGCATCTGTGTCGTCACACCGGAATATGACTCCAACGGTCAGCTTCTTTTCCGTGAAAATCTGGTTTCCATGATCCATGGCAGAAACATGCTTCTATTGATCTCGACAGTCAATTCCGGAAAAACTGCGCGGCGCGCCCTTGATTGTATCCAATATTATGGCGGCAAAACGCAGGGCATTGCGGCGGTTTTCAGCGCGATCCCAGAGCTGGACGGCATCCCGGTATTAAGTCTGTTCACGCCTGCCGATATCCCGGGCTATGAAACCTATCCAACCGGCGAGTGCCGGATGTGCAAAGCCGGGCAGCGAATTGACGCACTGGCGAACAGCTATGGTCTTTCCACCTTCCGATGATCCTTCAGACGGGCAGCGCACCCGGCCTTCGTGTCCGGGTGCGCTGTTTATATGATCAGAAAACATCTTTTGCGAAACCGCTGACGAAACCGTTTGTCAGCCCTTGTCGGCGGCAAGGGTCTGGTCAATGAGTTTCTGCAGCGTCTCCGCCTGCTTTTTTTCCGTGATGGCGCCTACGATGGGATCACCCACGATGTTGCCGCTGCGGTCCACCACATAGGTGGTGGGATAGGCGAAGATGTTGGTCGTGAATTTTCCGGCCTCGCCGTCGGAAGCGAAATACACGTTCTGATAGGTCGCGCCCTTCTTGGCCAGCACATCCTTCGCCTCCGAGATTGCCGTTTCGTCGCCGTCAAGCGTAAACGTATTGACGCCGATGAGCGTGCCGCCCTTCTCTGCGAGCTCTTTGTTCAGTGCGTCCAGCTCGGCAAGCTCACCCACGCAGGGATTGCAGGTGGTGAACCAGAAATTCACCACGGTGACAGCATTGCCGGAGAACAGCTCGTCGCTCTTCACCGGATTCCCATCCAAGTCTTTGCCCTCAAATGCAGGGAACTTCTGCATGCTGCCGTCGTCGGGCGGATTGGTCATATCGCTGCCTGCGGGCACGCTCATATCGCCGTCCACGGATTCCTGCATGATCTCGGGGTACTTGTTTTCCAGCTCGGTCAGCTTGTTTTCGATATTGCTGATCTCCGTGGCCGATTCCTTCAGCATCTCATACTCTTTGTCGGTGAACTGGTCTTTGGCGCTCTCGATGGTATCCAGCAGGAAATCACCATAGTTTTTGCCGTCCTCCACCATGGCCATGCCCTTGTCGGCCTCCATGAAGACCTTTTCCCAGAGCGCAGTGTTCTGCGACAGGATCGTGTTCTCCTGTTCCATCAGCTTTTTGTGCAGGGCAAGTGCCTCCTCGGCGTTTTTCGGCTCGCCGGTCATGGCAGAGCTGTCTCCGCTCATATCTGCCATTTTGTCGTTGTCCTTTGTGCCGCAGGCCGCCAAAGACAGCACCAGCAGGGCCGCCAGCAGCAGCGCAGTAAACTTTTTAAACTTCATTTTGATTCCTCCGTATTGATTTTTGTTGTATTTTCTTTCCCGTTGCCAAAGCCGCAGCGGAAGCACACGGCGTTTGTGGGACAGGCGCGGATGCACATCCCGCAGCGGATGCATTCGGGATGGTTTGGCGTCTTCGTCACGTCCACGTCCATCTTGCAGGCTTTGGCGCATTTTCCGCAGGAGACGCACTTGTTCTTGTCCACCTTCATCTGGAACAGCGAGACCTTGTTAAAAAGCGCGTAGAACGCGCCCAGCGGGCACAGCCACTTGCAGAAGGGACGGTAGAACAGTACGCTCAGCACGATCACCGACAGCAGGATGCTGAATTTCCATGTAAACAGCTTGCCCAGCGCCGCCCGGATGCCGGCATTGGCAAGGGACAGCGGGATGGCTCCCTCCAGCACGCCCTGGGGGCAGAGGTATTTGCAGAAGAATGGATCTCCCATGCCCACATCGTTCACAAGGAACGCCGGCAGCAGGAATACCATCACCAGCAAAACGGCATATTTCAGATATCGCAGGGGCTTGAGCTTTCTTGTGGAGAGTTTCTTGGTGGGGATCTTGTGCAGCAGCTCCTGAAACCAGCCGAAGGGACAGAGGAAGCCGCAGATGAAGCGTCCAAGCAGGACTCCCAGCAGAATAAGAAATCCCGTGATATAGTAGGAAAAGCTGAACTTCGATGAGCCCACCACTGCCTGAAACGCCCCGATGGGGCAGGCCCCGGACGCCGCCGGGCAGGAGTAGCAGTTGAGCCCCGGCACGCAGACGGTCTTCCCCGCGCCCTGATACAGTCCGCCCTTGAGAAAGTTCGGCAGATGCAGGTTGGTCAGCAGCGTCGCTCCCGCCTGGATCCAGCCCC
>CABSBF010000059.1 GCA_902475855.1 uncultured Eubacteriales bacterium | reverse complement strand
GTGTAGTAGTAGCCCGTGAACTTGCCGATGTCGCTGCCCTTGCACATTTCAACGACCATCGGCAGGGAGTTGACGTTGATCGCCGCCCACGCAAGGCCGACGAGCGCAAAAATGGCGAACATCACGCCCGTGATGCGCTGATAGTGCGTCGTGAGGAAATAGCCCGAGAGGAAACAGGACGCCAGCAGCACCACGCCGCCCTGAATGGTCTTCTTTCTGCCGATCCTCGAGGCAAGCTGGCCGACCGGGATGTACGAGAGGATCGCGCCGCCCGTCGCAACGAGCAGGCAGGTCGACGCGCCGCCGAGACCCTGTCCCATCACGCGCGCAACATAGGTCGTCCACCACGTCGTCACGCCGTTGTAGCCGATGAACCACAGCGCGATGGAGGTGAGCAGCATCGAAAGGCTGCGCTTGACCTCCTTCGGCAGCTCCTCGCTGCCGTCCGGCTCCTCCTCCGTGAGCTGCTGCTCGGGATGCGCGGCCTCATATTCCTTTTCCGCCGCGGCAAGCTTCGGCTCGTTCGTCGTAAAGTAGAGAATGGCGACAGAGACCGCCATCAGCACCGACACCACAACGAAAAGCGGCCGGTAGTTCACGTGCGCAAGCCCCGCCGTCTTGCTGTTGGGATAGAGGACAGATGCCGTGATGAGATACAGGATGCCGCCGACCGCGCCCATGAGGTTGATGATCGCGTTTGCGCGAGAGCGCAGGGGCTTGGGCGTCACGTCCGGCATCAGCGCCACTGCGGGCGAGCGGTAAGTGCCCATCGCCACGAGCAGCAGCCCCAGCGTGACGACGAACATCGCGAGCTTACCCGTGCTCGCACCATTTGCGTAGCCGTTGTCAAAAAGCGGCAGCAGATTCATCAGGATCACCGCGGCCGCCGTGCCGCAGAGGATAAACGGCATCCGCCGCCCGATCTTCGTGCTCGTCCGATCACTCAGCGCGCCGAAGAACGGCAGCAAAAACAGCGCCAGCACGTTGTCCGCCGCCATGATCGCGCCGGAGATCGTCTCGTTGAGGTGGAAGGTATTGGTCAGGATGAGCGGGATGATGTTGTCGTACATCTGCCAGAACGCACAGATGGAGAGGAAGGCAAGGCCCACCAGCACCGTGCGCTTGTTGTCGAGCTTCATGAAGAGTCCTCCTTGCAAACGCTGTCGAATTTGTTCTCAACCATAGTAGGTTAGCACAAATATGCCAAAATAGCAAGCAGAAGCGCTTGCCGCACCGCCGTGCGCAGGCTTATTTCGCCTGCTTCATGCTGAGACCGATGCGTTTTTTCTTCTCGTCCACCTCGAGCACCACGACCTTGACAACATCGCCGACGGAGACGACCTCGGAGGGGTGCTTGATGAATTTGTCCGCCACCTGCGAGATGTGCACAAGGCCGTCCTGATGCACGCCGATATCCACAAACACGCCGAAGTCGATGACATTGCGCACCGTACCTGTGAGCACCATGCCGGGCTTCAAGTCCTTCATCTCGAGCACGTCCGTGCGCAGGATTGGCTTGGGCAGCTCGTCGCGCACATCGCGGCCGGGCTTCAAAAGCTCACTCATGATGTCGCGCAGCGTGGGAAGGCCCACGCCGATCTCCGCGGCGGCCTTTTCTTCGCCGTAGGCCTTGATGCGCGCGGGAAGGTCGGAGAGCTTCCCCTCCTTCACGTCCGCGAGCGAGTGACCCGAGAGGGCAAGGAGCGCCTTGGCAGCCTCGTAGCTCTCGGGGTGGACGGCGGTGTTATCAAGAACGCTCTTGCTCTCCGGCACGCGCAGAAAGCCCGCGCACTGCTGGAAGGCCTTGGGGCCGAGCTTCGGTACCTTTTTGATCTGGGCGCGCGAGGTGAACGCGCCGTTTTCCTCGCGGTAGGCGACAACATTTTTTGCTGTGGTCGCGTTCAGCCCCGAAACGCGCTGCAAAAGAGACGCAGAGGCCGTGTTGATGTCCACGCCGACAGCGTTGACGCAGTCCTCCACCACGCCGCTGAGCGCTTCGTCGAGCCGCTTTTGCGGCATATCGTGCTGATACTGCCCCACGCCGATGGCCTTGGGGTCGATCTTCACAAGCTCGGCGAGCGGGTCCTGCAAGCGCCGCGCGATCGACACCGCCGAGCGGAGGTTCACATCGTACTGCGGGAACTCTTCGGCGGCGAGCTTGCTCGCCGAGTACACAGACGCGCCCGCCTCGGAGACGATCACATAGCTCACGTTCGCGCCGCTGCCGTTCACCTGCCGGATGAGTTCGACGGCCATCTGCTCCGTCTCGCGCCCGGCCGTGCCGTTGCCGATGGCAAGGTGTTCCACACCGTGCTTTTTGATGAGGCGGGAGAGGACGGCGATGGCCTCGTTTTTCTGTCTCTCCCCGTGCGTTGGATACACGACCGCCGTGTCGAGCACCTTGCTCGTGCCGTCCACGACCGCCACCTTGCAGCCCATGCGGTAGCCCGGGTCGAGGCCCATCGTCACCTTGCCCTTGACCGGCGGCTGCATCAAAAGGGGCTTCAGGTTCAGCGCAAACTGGCCGATGGCCCCCTCGTCGGCCCGCTCGGTGAGAAGGGCGCGCATCTCGCGCTCGAGCGAGGGATAGATGAGGCGGTCGTAAGCGTCCTCGGCAGCGGATTTGACAAACTCCATCGCGGCGGAGCCGGGCTTCACCACCGCGCGGCGCAGCAGCGGCAGCGCCAGCTCGCGCTCGAGCAGGACGGTCGCGCTGAGCATTTTCTCCTTTTCGCCGCGGTTGATGGCGAGGATCTGGTGGCCCTGCAAGCGGGAGAGCGGCTGCTCAAAATCGTAGTACAGGCGGTAGACGCTGTCCTCCTCCGTCGCAGCGAGCGAGCGCAGCGTCCCGCGCTTTTCCAGCATCTCGCGCAGCGAGCCGCGGATGGCGGCATCGTCGCTGATCCACTCGGCGATGATGTCGTTCGCCCCCTGCAAGGCGTCGGCGATCGTTTCCACGCCCTTTTCCGGGTCGATAAAGCCGCGCGCGGCGTCTTCGGGGCGGGGACAGCCGCGCTCCTGTGCAAAGAGCAGCGCTGCAAGCGGTTCAAGCCCCTTCTCCCGCGCAATCGTCGCGCGCGTGCGGCGTTTTTGCTTATAGGGGCGGTAGAGGTCCTCGACCTCGGCGAGCGTTTTGGCATTGTCGATGGCGGCGGCAAGCTCGCCTGTGAGCTTGCCTTGCTCGTCGATGGATTTTTTCACGCTCTCGCGCCGCTCTTCAAGGCCGCGCAGGTATTGGAGCCGTTCTTCGAGCGTGCGCAGCGCGGTGTCGTCCATCGCGCCGTGCAGTTCCTTGCGGTAGCGGGCGATGAAGGGAATGGTATTGCCCTCGTCCAGCAGGCGCACAACGTTTTCCACGTGCTGCGCGCTCTCGCCGAGTTCCCGGGCAAGCGTTTGAATGATATCCATAGAAATTCCTTTCGTTGCATGGTTTACTGTCAGCGGTGGCAGACGCCCAAGCGTCCGCCGCCGCATATTGTACCACAGCCCCGGCCGAAACACCAGTGCGCCGCCCGCCGCCGTGGATGTAAAAAAGCAAGGAAAACTATTTGTTGCACCCGGCAAAGGAGTATGCTACCCTTAGGATAAACGATCGCTCTGACCGGGAGTGCACCAAGCCCCGGCTCTTTGCGATAAAGGAGAGGAGAATCAACCATGAAAAAGCTATTGCCAATCATTCTGACGCTGCTCTTGGTTTGCGTTGCCGTGCCTTACGCCTCCGCCGTGAACGTAGCGGTCTCGCCGCAAAACCTGTCGGTCGACGGCATTGATGCAGACTGTGACAAGTACAACATCGACGGCAGCAACTATTTCAAGCTGCGCGATCTTGCACAGCTCCTGAGCAAAACAAACAGCCGCTTTTCCGTTGCGTTCGATGCACAAAGCAATGCCGTTACGATCGTTTCCGGAAAAGAATATATCCCTGTCGGCGGCGAACTTGAGCGCGGACAGGATCAGTCCAGAACCGCCGCCGTCAGCAAGCAGTCCGTTCTGATCAACGGCGAAGCGACAGACAGTCTTTCCATTTATAACATCGGCGGAAACAACTATTTTAAGCTGCGCGACCTCGGCGATACGCTCGGCTTTACCGTCGATTATGACGCCGACAGCAATACCGCCATCGTTTTGAGCAAGGGTTCCACAGCGGTCTATCAAAACGCGTTTGAAAAGCTGCTCGAAGACGTGAACGAAAAACGCCGCGCCGATATGGCAAGCGAAGTGACCTTTGACGGGTTTGAGGACTATCTTCAGCACCACCGCGGCGAGGTCGAGATCACACAGGCAGAGATCGACAGTCTGATGGACCTGAATCACCCCGGTAAGGCGACGCTCACCCGCGCGGAAGCGCTCGAGGATGTGGACCTTTACTTCCGCGCGCTGCATTACTCCTACGGCGCTTACTATTACTTCGGTGAGGAGAACTTCCAAAAGGCGGAGAACACGATCCGCGCGAAGCTTTCCTCCTGCGAGACGATCACAAGGGATCAATTGATCTCTCTGATGTACTCCAACCTGCTTTTCGTTCGGGACGGACATTTCTGCATTGCCGGGCGGTATGAACCAGCCTATGAAAGCAGTGTCCAGTATCTGTACTATTACAGTGACCGCAGCTTCGACAAGGATGAAAATGGGTATTATCTGCTGGGTCAGGGCGAGAAATGGTACTATACCTCCTGCGGCAACGCGAACGCGGAAATGCAGCCGTATCTTGAAAAGAACGGCCGCGTGTGTTATTCCCTGCGCCAGTTCTGTCCTGCAACAGCAGCACATGCAGCGGACATCATTACTCTGACAAAGGGCGGCGAAACAAAAACGGTTTCGCTCACATGGACGCAGAGCGAGTCTTATCTGGAGGACGGCTCGCAGGTCCCGGATTATCATTATCTGAAATCGAATGGTATCGCCCTGATCACGATCCGCAGATTTGACTGGAACCGTGAAGATACAATGAATGAGTTTGTCCGCACCGGCTCTGACCTAAAAGATGCGAAGCTGATCGTCATCGATGCCCGCTCCAACAGCGGCGGCGACGACCAATTCGTTACCGAATGGCTGAAAAATTACACGGGTGAAAAGCCGGAGCAGAAAACGATCGTTTCCAACTGGGGCACCGCCATGTATAAAAACAGCGGCGTCGGCTCGAAGCTGGGAGAAGAGTTTGCGGTCTTCAAAACGGGAGATAGGGATTATGAGCTTTTTCAGGGAAAGGTGCTGGAAAACAGCACACCGTTCCTGCTGCTGACAGATAACATGTCCGGCTCCAGCGGCGAGAGCATCGTGACCTATTGCAGAACGCTGGACAACTGCCTTGTGATCGGCGGGTCGACAAGAGGCGCACAGCTAGTCGGAAATGTGAGAGGCTGGATGCTTCCCAACTCCGCCATCGGCTTCCAGTTCGGTCAGGCGCTCCACTTTATCTACAGTATGGAAAATGTGGAGGGCAAGGGCTACGCCCCGGACCTTTGGTGCAACCCGAAAACCTCTTTGCAGTCTGTTTTGAACATGGTGGAGCGCTACAACCTCGGCTCTGCCGAGGGTGTGGCCGCCCTGCGCGCGCAGCTTCCGAATATTCTGAGCAAGTAAGAAGGGCCATCCGAGCCAAAAAACGCTCCCGAGATCAACATGATCCTGGGAGCGTTTCTCTTCTCTTGCAATCGCTTTTTGCGCCAGAATACGACTTTCTGCCGGAATGTGTTAGAAAAGTGTTAGAAAGCGTTATTTCACACCTTCCAATCACCGCCAAAAGGTCGAAAAAAGTCCTGAAATCTTGCGATTTCAGGACTTTTCTGGTTGCGGAGGCAGGACTCGAACCTACGGCTTCCGGGTTATGAGGCAGTCTCAAGCACAAATCGGAGTCATTTCGGCTCCGATTTGTGCTTTTTACCACCATTCGCTCGGCGGATTTTCCGTTGTTTCCGTCCAGCCCTGCCCGCTTTTTTCGGATTCTGGGTCAAAACTGGGTCAAGCGTGAGGATTCAATCATGCAAACAATTAACGAGGACAAAAGATTCAGATTATTCTCCGCTTGATCATTCTTTGTGGGAATTTTCATACGCCCTGCGGATATCCTCCGGAAGGTTATTGGGGATCATGGCAGGGATAGTATCTTCACTGCCGTCCTTGATTGCCTGCTCATAGTACCAGCATTTGAATTTCAGCATATCCAGCGCCCGGTTCATATGCGCGATCTCCGATTCCATGTGGGCTTTCCGCTCCTCAAACATGGCTTTGCGCTGCGGGTAGGTGGCCGGCCCTTCTGCACACCAGTCCATGAACTGCCGAATGTCCTTGATCTCCATGCCGGCCTTTTTCAGACACTCGATGACCCGGAGTGCTTCAATCTCCGCCTCACTAAACTTCCGGATACCAGATACCCGCTCCATGTTCGGGAAAAGTCCCTGTTTGTCGTAATAGCGTAGTGTGGAAATGGGCAGATCAAACATCTCCGCCACCTGTCCAATTGTGTACATAAAATGCTCCTAAAAATTTTTTCAAAAAACTCTTGACCTAAAGTTAGGTTTATGTATTATCGTACTCAGTATAGCAGAAAAACAAATATTTTCAAGAGGAAAAGGAGCTTACTATGAGCAAGAGAGTTCTGATTATATCGTCCAGCCCCCGTAAGGGCGGCAACTCCGAAACGCTGGCGGCAGCGTTTGCCAAGGGTGTACAGGCGGCAGGCAATCAGGTAGAAACTGTGTATCTGCGAGAAAAGCAGGTTGGCTTCTGCAAGGGCTGCCTCGCCTGCCTGAAGTTGGGGCACTGCGTCATCCAAGACGATGCCGTGGAAATTGCCGCCAAAATGCACGATGCAAATGTGCTGGTGTTCGCAACGCCTGTCTACTATTACTGCGTCAGCGGTCAGCTCAAGACTATGCTGGATCGTGCCAACCCGCTGTTTGATACGGACTACGCCTTTACGAAAGCCTATCTGCTTGCAGCGGCGGCAGAGGACGCACCGGAAACCTTTGCGGGTACAGAGAAAGCCGTGCAGGGCTGGGTAGACTGCTTCCCCCGCTGTGCGCTGGCTGGCACAGTGTTTGCAGGCGGCGTAAACGGCGTGGGAGAGATCGCAGGTCATATTGCGCTGGAGCAAGCCTATCAGATGGGCGAGGATGTCTGAACAAGCATTTCCGGTACGAAGAACATATTTTAAGCCAACAGGAGTGAATCGTATATGAAAAAGATATTGGTAGCCTATTTTTCCGCCAGTGGAGAAACCGCGAAGCTGGCAAAAACCATTGCAGGCGTTGTTGACGGTGATTTATTTGAGATTGCGCCGGAGGTGCCGTATACCACTGCCGACCTCGACTGGATGGACAAAGGCAGCCGCAGCACTGCGGAGATGAACGATGACAACAGCCGTCCCGCTATTGCAACTAAGATCACGGATATGGCGCAGTACAGTGCCGTGTTTGTTGGTTTTCCCATCTGGTGGTATCAAGCACCGCGCATCATTGAAACCTTCTTGGAAAGCTATGACTTTGCCGGAAAAACCGTGATCCCCTTCGCCACCTCTGGCGGCAGCGGTATGGGCAAAACGAACAGCATCCTCAAGGCGGTCTGCCCCGCAGCGGCGTGGCTACCCGGTAAGCGTTTGCAAAGCAATGAGAGCACCGCTGCCGTGCAGAAATGGGTCAACACACTGAAAATTTGATGGGAGGAACGGAATATGGCAGTTAAACAAACGGCAGGCAGAGAGGCTCTGGGGGAATTTGCTCCCAAATTTGCGGAATTGAATGATGATGTGCTGTTTGGGCAGGTGTGGAGCCGGGAAGACAAGCTTTCCCTGCGGGACCGCAGCATTGTAACAGTGGTGGCGCTGATGGCGCAGGGGTTGACGGATTCGTCCTTTCAGTACCATCTGACAACTGCAAAGAAAAACGGCGTGACAAAAACGGAAATTGCGGAGATCCTGACCCATGCGGCATTTTATACGGGCTGGCCCAAGGCGTGGGCGGCCTTCCGTATGGCAAAGGAGGTTTGGGCGGAGGACAATACCGCCGATGCAAAAGCCAAACACCAGAACGAGATGGTATTTCCTATCGGCGCACCCAATGACGCCTTTGCGAAATATTTTATCGGGCAAAGCTATCTCGCACCGCTTTCTACGCAGCAAGTCGGTATTTACAATGTGACCTTTGAACCGGGCTGCCGCAACAACTGGCACATTCATCACGCCAAAAGCGGCGGCGGACAGATCCTCGTCTGTGTGGCCGGACGAGGTTACTATCAGGAATGGGGCAAACCGGCACAGGAGCTGCGCCCCGGCGATGTGGTAAATATCCCTGTTGGCGTAAAGCACTGGCACGGCGCAGCACCGGATAGCTGGTTCTCTCATCTGGCGGTAGAGGTTCCGGGGGACGAAACCTCCAATGAATGGTTGGAAGCCGTGGACAACACAGTATATTTTAAGGCAACAGGCAAGGAGGTCTGAATATGGAAAAACTGAATCTAACACAGGAATGGGATAAGGTGTTCCCGAAAAGCGACAAGGTGGATCACAAGAAAGTAACCTTTCACAACCGCTACGGCATCACACTGGCGGCGGATATGTACACGCCGAGGGGCACAGAGGGCAAGCTGCCCGCCATTGCCGTCAGCGGTCCGTTCGGTGCGGTAAAGGAGCAGTCCTCCGGTCTGTATGCGCAGAAAATGGCGGAGCTTGGCTTCTTGACGATTGCCTTCGACCCGTCCTACACCGGCGAGAGCGGCGGTACACCCCGCTATGTCGCTTCGCCGGACATCAACACCGAGGATTTCTGCGCAGCGGTAGACTTCCTCTCCGTGCAGGAGAATGTTGACCCGGAGCGCATCGGTATCATCGGTATCTGCGGCTGGGGCGGTATGGCAATCAACGCCGCAGCCATTGACACCCGCATCAAAGCGACCGCTGCCATGACCATGTACGACATGACCCGTGTGACTGCCAACGGCTACTTTGACAGCGAGGATTCTGAGCAGGCACGCTTTGAAAAGCGAAAAGCGCTGAACACGCAGCGCACCGAGGACTATAAAAACGGCAGCTATGCGCTGGCAGGCGGTGTTGTTGATCCGCTGCCAGAGGATGCGCCGCAGTTTGTGAAGGACTACTATGCCTACTACAAGACTCCGCGAGGCTACCATCCCCGCAGCCTGAACTCCAACGGCGGCTGGAATGTGACGTCTTCGCTGTCGTTCCTGAATATGCCGATCCTGCAGTACAGCAGCGAGATCCGCTCCGCCGTGCTGCTGGTACACGGGGAAAAGGCGCACTCCCGCTATTTCAGTGAGACGGCGTACAGCAAGCTGACCGGGGACAACAAGGAATTGCTCATGATCCCTGGTGCAAACCACACCGACCTTTACGATCGGATGGACGTCATTCCGTTTGAAAAGCTGAAAGTGTTCTTTGAGGAATATCTGAAATAAGACATTCCTTGTTTTTCTGTTTGTTGGCTGACATGACATTTTTGCTCACAGCCTGTTCCATCGCTGGAAGCAAAGATAATCACCTGACCGCAAGAAAACAGCAAATGGGCCATTTTAAGATCATACTTTTTGAGTTCGCTTCCCGGTGTTCTCAGAGCCGCGTACTTCCTCGTGGTAAAAATAATCCACAATGACCGGATGTCCCGGCTCTGCCCGTCCGTAGGGCAGCTCGTTATCCACAAAGGGACATCTATATTCTTTCGCCAGCCGTTCCGCTTGATCCTCCAAACCACGGAAGTAGCTTTTGTCTCTCTTGTTGTAGATAGCGTCGTACAGCGGAACCAAGTCAGGATGTTTTTTACGTATATAGTCAAGGATGTCTTTTTTGAATCCGCCTCGCAGGTTTAGATTTTCCAGCCACACCAGGTCGCACTGATTTCTGACCTGATGGAAGATAGCCTCGAAATCCGTGATACCGGGAAAAACCGGAGCGATAAAGCACACGGTGCGGATACCTGCGTCATAAACCTGTTTCATGGCATCCAGCCGCCGCTTGATGCTGACGGCATTGTCCATATCGTTTTTAAAATCCTCGTCCAGCGTATTGATCGACCAGGAAACCGTGACCTTTCCCAGTTCTTTCAGAAGGTCGATATCACGGATTACCAAGTCCGACTTGGTACAGATGAGAATTTCCGCCTCGCTGCCCCGAAGCTGCTCAAGAAGCTTTCGGGTGTTCTGAAACTGAGCCTCCTGGGGCAGATAGCCATCGGTCACTGAACCGATGACTACGCGCTGCCCTTTGTACTTTTGCGGATTTTTGATTGCCGGCCAATGTTTCACATCCAGGAATGTACCCCACGGTTCGGTGTGCCCGGTAAATCGCTTCATAAACGAGGCGTAGCAGTATTTGCAGCCATGGGTACAGCCCACATAAGGATTGACGGAATAGCCGCCCACCGGCAGGGTGGATTTTGTCATAATATTTTTTGTCTCCACATCCCGGATCAGGATGCCGTTGTTGTTCACTTCCGCCATGTTTTTTGCACCTCCAATACCCGGCAGAAAGCCGGGGGCAACTCTTGTACCATGCTTTCCTCGCCGATGACGGAAAGCAGATCTTCCTTCATGAACACCGGGATGCCCAGTGTGTGAGCTTGATCGGTCAAATTCCGTACCCACTCCGGTTTGGATACGGTTTTACCCTTCCTGCGTCCGGTCTCAGTACCGATGACGATCCACTCAATTCCGGTAAGGTCTACCATGCCAACATCATCAAACATAGGTTCAAAGGTCACATGATAGTGTCCGCCATGGATATGCTCCCGTAAAGCCTGGATGCGGTCCTTTTCCTTGCTGGAGGTAACAGTTACACCAAACCAAGCATTCTCCAGGGTAGTGGAAAACACAATATCCTCCGGTCGCTTGGTCAAAAACAGATACTGATGCTGTGGGTTTTCAGCCATTTTAGAAAATATCTGATTCCGCCATTCCGGATTCCAGTGGGCAAAATCACTCATGCCGGTGAGCAGAAAATTCTGTGGGCGCTTTTTCTCCATCAGCCGCAGCTTATTGGGAAAAAACTCCGGCTTTTCAAAGTCGTCGATCATGTGAAACCGACGAACATTGTTTCTGGCGTAGCAGTAGCTGCAACCGATCGTACAGCCGATCACCAGATTCATGTTCTGAATACAGTCTTTAATACAAACAGCCACCGCTGATGCCTCCTTACCGTTTTAAGATTTAGCCTTC
>CABSBF010000058.1 GCA_902475855.1 uncultured Eubacteriales bacterium | reverse complement strand
TATTTCAGCAGCATTTCGCCCGCCTTGTAAATGTCTCCCGCACCGACCGTGAGAATGATATCTCCCTCGGTGGCAATAGAGTGCAGGTGTGCAGCCACCTCCGGCAGCGTCTCAAAATAAACGGCATTGGGAATCTGCCGTGCAAGATCGCGAGAGGAAATGCCAACGGTATTCTGTTCGCGCGCAGCGTAGATTTCCGCCAGCACGGCAACGTCCACCCGTTTCAGCTCCCGGACGAAATCATCAAACAGCGCCTTGGTCCGCGTATAGGTATGCGGCTGGAAGGCAACTATAATTCGCTTGTAACCCATGGTCTTGACCGCGTCGATCAGCGCGTGCAGCTCACCGGGGTGATGGGCATAGTCATCATAGACATCCGCGCCGTGATACTTCCCCTTGAATTCCATTCTGCGGCCCGCGCCGGTAAAGGAAGCCAGGCCAAGTGCAACGGCTTCTCCGTCTATGCTCATCACATAGGAGGCGGCCGCCGCAGCAAGGGCATTATAGACATTGTGCCGCCCATAGACATTCAGATGCACATGTGTATAGAGCTTGCCGAAGCAGTAGACATCAAAGGAGCGATCGTCCTCTGATAGATTCTCCGCATGGATGTCATTTTTCTCTCCGATGCCAAAGGAGATATATCGCAAATCTGCCAGAGTTTTCACTGTGTTCTCGTTGTCGCCGTTGGCGATGACATAACCAGTGCGCGGCACCAGTCCGGCAAATTTCCGGAAGGAACTCTCCACCGCCTCCAGATCCTTGAAATAGTCCAGATGATCCGCCTCGATGTTGTTGATGATTGCAACGGTAGGGTAGAAATTCAGGAAGGAATCGCAGTATTCACAGCTCTCCATAATAATGGTATCGCCGTTTCCCACGCGGTGACCGGCCTTCAGCAGCGGCAGATAGCCGCCCAGCATAACAGTCGGGTCTCGCTGCGCTTCCATGAAAATATGAGTAATCATGGAGGTCGTGGTCGTTTTTCCGTGCGTGCCGGAGATACAGATCGCGTTTTTATATTCACGCATGATCAGCCCCCACGCCTGTGCACGCTCGAAAACAGGAATTCCCTGCGCGCGGGCGGCAGCAATCTCCGGATTGTCGTTGTGCGCCGCAGCGGTGCGGATGATGCAGTCTGCCCCCTCGATATTCTCCGCACGGTGTCCGATGTGAACGGTAATTCCCTTTGCAATCAGCTCATCCGTGGAAACAGAGGCATTCATGTCAGATCCGGTGACGATCATTCCCTTGTCGCGCAGGACTAGTCCGAGCGGCCGCATGGAAACGCCACCGATACCGATCAGATGGATGTGTTTTCCCGGCAGCAGATATTTATCCAGCCGTTTTCGGATGTTTGCCATGTTCATTCCTCCAGCATAATGGTGTGATTATTATAATGCGCCCGCCACCGTTTTACAAGCGAAATCTTGAAGCTCCGGCGGCAAAAAGCTGTCAGGGAGCGTAAAGGAGAGGCGTTTCCCCTCATGCGGAAAGGAGAGCCGCCGGGAATACAGTGTCAGTGTGCCGCCGCTTTTGGCGCCATACTTGCGGTCGCCGCGGAGCGGAAAGCCGCGCGATGCAAACTGCACACGTATTTGATGCGTTCTTCCGGTATACAGGCGAACCGCCACCGCGCAGTTTCCGTCCGGAAGCTGTCCGAGTCTGGCAAAAGCCAGCCGCGCCTCTTTCACACCGTTGCGGCAGCGCGTCACAACATAGGTCTTGTTTTTCAGGCGGTCGTGATACAGAAGATCGCTCCACTGCCCAGCCTGCGGCGGCGTCCCCTCACAGACGGCAAGATACTCTTTTTCAAACTCCCCCGACTGAACGACAGCGGAAAGCGCCGCGGCAGTCTGCGCCGTTTTCGCAAAAACCATCAGGCCGCCGGCTTCGCGGTCGAGTCGGTGAACCGGCCAAACCTCACGCGGTGCAAGCAGCTTCGCCACGCTTGGCTTGCCGGAAGCGTCCGCTGCCGACAGAATCCCTTGCGGCTTGACGCAGACCACAAGCTCCGCATCCTCAAAAATCACATCCACACGCCCGCCCCCTTTTTTCATATGATACCCCACCGAGCCGGAAAAAGCAAGGGATTGACAAAACGCCCGCTTGGAGATACTATGAAGGAAAACAGGAAAGGAGTCATTACTATGACGATTAGAATTGAAGGAATGATGTGCGCACACTGCTGCGCCCGTGTGGAAAAAGCACTCAAGGCCGTCGAGGGTGTGGAATCCGTCACTGTCGATTTGGCCGCCAAAACTGCGGAGGTCACTGGCAGCGCAAGCGCTTCGGCTTTGAAAAAGGCCGTCACTGACGCTGGCTATCAGGTCGTCGAGTAAACGCAAATTTGCTTTAAGCACCCGTGTGAAAAAATCACACGGGCGCTTGACTTTACGTTCTGTTTCTATTACAGTATATCCAAACACCGCCGCAGGAGGCACGCATATGGCACAGAAGAAAAAAGGAAAAAAAGAACTTGTCCAGGGAACGCATGACAAGCGGACGCTTCTGGTCGCGCTTGGCTGGCTTCTCGTGCTTGCAGCCGTCCTGGTGCTCTTCCTGTACATTCTGAACGGGCAGCGCTATCACCGTTCCGATACGCGGACGGACTTCCTCAGTGACGGTTCCTATCTTGTCACGGAAGTCTATTCCTCCCGCTTTAACGGATCCTATGAAACACTTTCCTACTATGACGCCGACGGTCTGAAAGCCAGCAGCCTCTGGACGGAAAACGGGAAGCTGATCTCCGCCGATTTTACAACCTCCGGCACAAAAGGAGACTTTGTTTTCAAAACCGTCTTCATTTCGGAGGATGGCTATACCGCAACCGCTGTATTCTTCGATGAGAGCGGCGCGCAGATTGACCCATAATGAATATGCTTTACCCCCGGGCTGTTGTGCAGCAGCCCGGGGGTTTGATTTACTGTACCAGACGGTCCAGCCATGCAATATAGGCCGAGGAGGTCAGCATCATCGGATAGTTCAGAATGATGCAGTCCGTCACGCCCTGTTCCTTTGCAAATGCCTTCAGATCCAGAGAAGGCTTCCCGTCGCGGTTGAACTCGCGCGGGTCAATCACAATGATCTTTCCATAGTGGCTGGTCAGCCACGGTGCAAACGCATTGCCATATGATTCCTTCAGCAGAATGCAGGTCGGGCCCTGCACATTCGTGTTAATGATGGAAATCGGATGGTCACCGCCAAGGAAGCACAGATATTTATTAGAAACATTGCCCACGCCGCTGATGACGCTCAGGCCGTCATAGGAATTGGTCAGCGTCGCATCCTCATAAACGCGCAGGTTTGTTTCCGCATAGGGGCGGTAAAAGAACACCGTATCGGGATTGTCCTTGAGAATCTGGCTCTGCGGATAATCGCTCATAAAGGTATACATAGAGCCGACGAAACCGTCGATCTCTCCGGTTTCAAACTTGCTCAGCGGTTCCGGCTGGAAGCCTCTCGACTCGCAGAAAGCGGTGTAGGCATAGTATGCACCGAGCTGCGTCCAGTGGTGGTCCGTGCGGAAGTAGATATACTCTCCCGTATGCGCAGCCAACTTGGAATAGCCGTCCACTTTCCTGACTGAGGCATCCATTTTGCTGTAGCAGTAGTCGATCATATTCTTCTGGCCATAGTCACCGGTGTGGTATTCCTCCGGCGTATAGAATTCGGCAGAATTCGGCACCAGCAGGCTGTAGGTCGTCACACCATTGGCCGCAAGTGCGCCGGAAATATGCGACACAGCCGCCGCATAATCGTCAAACAGGCCGTATTCCGTGTATGCCAGCTCTGTCGCGCGGTCGCCGACCAGAACCATTGTTCCGTAGCGCTCGGTGTCGGGATCGGTCTCTTCCCTATGGTTGGGATCTTTGGGTGTCGTTGCGGAGGGCTCCGTCGGGTCCTGCGAGGCGGAGGGTTCGGTCGGCTCAGAGGGCTCGCTTGCCTTGCTGTCCGAGGCCAGCGCCTCGCCATGGTCGGCACCGTTGTTCTTGCCGGAAATGACAAGCTGAGTGTCGGCTTTCTTGCTCAGCGCAGAGAAATAGTAAAAGCCATTGAGCTTGCGGTTGGAGTTGAGAAAGCTCTCCCGTTTCGGGAAGGTATCAGCGTAAAACGCGCCGAAATTCTCACCGTAACTCCCGTCCAGCAGAGAGGAGATCGTCAGCTTGGGCCGCGTCTTGAGTGCGCGGTTTTCGCTGGCGGAAAAGGTCTCATCCTTATCCAGCAGAGAATACATTCCGACGCCCAGCAGCAGGATCAGCAGTGCCAAAGAACAAAGGGTATAGATTTTTTTCATTGGTGTCACCTCAGAAGTTTGCGTAGATAGAAGGTGCGCTGGTCGTGCCAAGCAGAGAAACCGTGCACAGCCACAGAAGCAGCAGCACAAAAACAAAGGACGAAATCACATAAATCACCTTTCCGGGCGTCATGCGGCTCTGCATTCTGCGATTTCCTTTTCCCATTCCGAGCACACCGCTGAAAATAAATCCAAACCAGCGCGGAAGAACCGACGCACCAATGCCGCAGGCAAGCAGCAGCGGCAGAGCATTGCCCAGGCGCGTGTACGTGTTGCTGTTTGAGAATGGCGCACCGCCGAACATCGCGGCAAGGTTCTTTCCGATTTCCGCCATGCTCGTGTGGGAAAACAGCACCCACCCAATTAAGACGAAGAACATGGTGATCAGGTTCCGCACCGCAAAAGGCAGGCGTTCCAGCTTCGGCATGATCTGCTTTTCGATCGCCAGCAGCACAAAGAAGTACAACCCCCACAGGACAAAGTTCCAGCTTGCGCCATGCCAGAGCCCGGTCAAAGCCCAGACGACCAGGAGGTTCAGGATCTGCCGTGCCTTGCCCTTGCGGTTGCCGCCGAGCGGAATATAGACGTAATCGCGGAAAAAGCTGCCCAGCGTCATATGCCAGCGCCGCCAGAATTCCGTGATAGAGGAAGAAGCATAAGGCAGGTCAAAGTTCTCCGGATAGCGGAAGCCGAAGATGCGGCCGATGCCGATGGCCATGTCCGAATAACCGGAAAAATCAAAGTAGATCTGGAAAAGGAACATGAACGCCGACAGCCATGCGCCAAGGAATGTCAGCCCCGCAGGATCGGAAGCGAGATCGGAAATGACCTTGCCCGCGTAGTCTGCCAGCAGCACCTTTTTCGCAAGGCCCATCGCAAAGCGCAGAATCCCGTCAAAGATCATCCGGGGATTTGTACGGCGCTGTATGAGCTGCGGCGCGATCTGCTCGTAGCGCACAATCGGCCCCTGCGCCATTTTAGGGAACATGCAGATATACAGCAGGAACTCGGAGAAGCGCCCTGCGCCCTCATTTTTCCCGCGGTAGATGTCGATCAGGTAGGACAGTGCCTGAAATGTGTAGAAAGAAATTCCAAGCGGCAGCGCAGTCACGGGCGCACGGAAAGAAGTGCCAAGCAGGGAGTTCAGGCTCTGTGTCAGAGAGCGCAGCGCCGTCAGCAGTATGCCTCCTTCTACCCGAAGGCCGAAGATGCCGAGCAGAAAATCCAGATACTTAAACAGCCCCAACGCCAGAAGATTCACACTCACTGCAATTATCAGGAGCTTCTTGTTTTTATCCAGCAGTTGTGTTCCGAAATAGTAGTTTACATAAGATATTCCCAATAACAGCACCAAATACACGGGCTGTCCTACCGCATAGAAAAACAGGCTGGCCGCAATCAGCACAACATTTTTGCGCCGGATGCCGGGAATCAGGAAGTAGATTGCCGCTGTCAGCGGCAAAAACACATATATAAAAAACAGGCTGGAAAACTCCACGTCTTGTAACCTCGCTCCTCAAATTTCTTTTCTCAAGATACCAAATAATCCGAGGAAAAGCAACAACAAATTGACATAAAATTTTCTTATTTTTCGTAGGAATTGTAACTCTTTTTCGTCCGCTCACGCGTTTCGCAGACGACCTGTGATTGCAGAAGCAGCAGCGCCGCGAGGTTCGGCAGCGCCATCAATGCGTTGAGAATGTCTGCCATTTCCCAGGCTGCATGGACGGTCAGATAAGGGCCGGCCGCCACGGCGAGAATGTAGAAAAACCGGTAGATCTGCACGGCGCGGAGCCTGCCGCCGGAAAGATAATTCAGGCACTGCTCCGCGTAAAAGCTCCATCCCACAATGGTGGAGAAGGCAAAGCAGCACAGGCAGATCATTAGACAGAAGGAGGACAGGCTTTGCGGCCAGGGCAGCGCCGTGCGCCACGCGAAGTCCGTGATCTGCACACCGATCAGCGTGCCTTCCTGCCATGCGCCGGTCACGGTGAGGCAGAGCCCCGTGATCGTGCAGATAACGATCGTATCAATAAAGGTTCCCGTCATCGTGACCAGCCCTTGCCGGACAGAGTCGCCGGACTGTGCCGCCGCAGCGGCGATGGGCGTCGTGCCGAGCCCCGCCTCATTGGTAAAAACGCCGCGTCCAATGCCCATCCGCAGGGCATTTTTCAGGGTGATCCCCGCAGCCGCACCCAGCGCCGCACGGGGAGAAAATGCACTCGTCACGATCAGAGAAAGTGCCTGTGGGATGCGTCCCGCACAGCGTACCAGCACAAGCGCAGAGCACAGAACATAAGTTGCAGACATCAGCGGCACCAGCATCTCGCACACGCCAGAAATCCGTTTGACGCCGCCCAGCAGCACCAATCCCGCCGCTGCGGTAACGATCGCACCGCTGATCACAGCCGCCCATGTATGGCCGCGTCCCAGCATGGTAAAAGCGAGATGCTCCCTGCCTGCATCGAAGAAATTCTCCACGGCGGAGGTAATGCTGTTGACCTGCGCAACTGTCCCGACACCGAGGATCCCTGCCGTCACACAGATACCAGCAAAAAGTACACCCAGCCATCTCCATTGCGTCCCCAGTCCGTGCTCCATGTAGAGAAAAGGGCCGCCCAACCATTGTCCGTTCTGCCGGATGCGGTATTTTACTGCGAGAAAGCCCTCTGCGTACTGTGTCGCCATGCCAAACATTGCCGCCAGTACCATCCAGAAGAGTGCGCCCGGCCCGCCTGCGCGCATTGCCGTAGCTACACCCACGATATTTCCCGTGCCAATGGTCGCCGCCAGTGAGGTACACAGTGCCGCATAGGACGAGATTCCGTTTTCCGCTTTTTTCTCTCCAAAGATACTGCGCAGGGCCCTGCCGAGGCATCTGACTTGCAAGCCGCGCAGACGGACGGTAAAAAGCAGCCCGACGCCAATAAACAGCAGCATTGTCGGCCAGCCCCACACGGCCGCGCCGATTCTCTCCAGCACGTTCCATTCCCCCCATCAAATCCTTTGGAAAAGCCTATTCTGATCGGCAGCTTTTCATTCCGCAGGCAGGAAAATAACACGCGGCCGTGCTTACCGTGTGCGGAAATAAGGTGTTGTTTTTCCGTGTTGAGCGTGCTATAATTGAGAAAATAAAGACTTTACCCCGGATTGGGCAGTATTTCAACGAATTGTGAGGGATCCCGAATGGCAACCGAAACATTCCGCACCTCTCTGCACGGCTTCAACCGCACCGATGTTGTGCAGTTCATTCAGAAAATGACCACCGCACATGAAAAAGACCTCCGCGTCCTTCAGGAGGAAAATGACCGGCTTCGCCGGGAGCTGGACGAGCTGCGCACTGCGTCCGCACAATTGAAAAGTCAAAACGAAGCACTGACCGTGCAGATGCAGGAGTTGACGCAGACTGCGCCGGAATCCGCCCAGCCTGTGCCGGAGATTCCGGCTGCCGCGCCCGCTGCTGATATTACGGAGAAGGAGCTGGCGGCCTATCGCCGTGCCGAGGGCATGGAACGCAAGGCGCGCGAGCGTGCCGAGGCAACGACCCGCCTGCTGAAAAGCGTTTTTGCAAAGGCGAATGAGCGTCTCAGCGCCGGCAGCGAGGAATTCTCTGCCGCTGTCGAAACGCTTCGCACAGATTACGAGCGTCTTCAGGAATTACTTTCCGATGCCAAGAATATCTTTGATGCCTCTTCAGAGGAGCTCCGCACTGCCGGAGATGCGCTGGACGAGAGCTGAATAAGCGAAAACAGCCGCCCGCGGACGCGTTTCAGGCATCCAAGGGCGGCCGCTTTCAGCTTTCGGTGCTGCACCAGAGCCGGCAGGCCAGTGATAAAACGAAATCCCGCGGCGACGGCTTCTCCCGCGGCTGATACCCAAGCGACCGGGAGAGCGCCTCGCGGTCGCCGTATTGCCAGACATCTTCTGTCGCACGGGAAAGCGCTTTCCACACTGCGGCTGCATTCTTTCCGCACAGGTGCGCCGTTTCCGTGCAGATCAGCTTCATCTGCGGCTCAGCCGGCATACAGCGCGCAGCAACCGTCACTGCCTGCGTCAAAACGTAGTAACAGCTTTTCCCACGATGGCCGCTGATGTTCTGGATCATCCTGCTCGCTTTTTTGGTCATGTTTTCTCACCCTTTCGTCTCTGATACAACAAGTCTAGCACACTTTTCCCCTCTTTTTCGGATTTCGACGTGACTTGACGCAATGCAACGCTTTTCGACAAAACACTTATGGAGGTCGCACCGATGTCAACGCTTCTTATTCGTAACATTTCTGCTCTTATCACCTGCAACGACGCCGATGAGCTGCTCCGCGGCATTGATCTCTACTGTGAGGACGGCCGCATCGCCGCCATCGGTTCCAATCTCCCGCAGAAAGCGCAGCGCGAGCTGGACGGTTCCCACCTGCTGTGCTATCCCGGCCTGATCAATACACATCACCATTTGTACCAGCAGTTTTCCCGCAACCTGCCGCAGGTGCAGAACATGGAGCTGTTCGACTGGCTGAAAACGCTCTATGAGATCTGGAAAAATCTGGACGAAACCGTCGTCCGCTATTCCTCCCTGACCGGCATGGGCGAGCTGATGAAAAATGGCTGCACTACCTGCTTCGACCACCACTATGTCTTCCCCGCAGAGGGCGGCGACCTGATCGGTGCGCAGTTTGCAGCCGCCGAGGAGCTCGGCATCCGGATGTTCGCCTCCCGCGGCAGCATGGATCTGTCGGTTAAGGACGGCGGCTTGCCGCCGGACAGCGTCGTGCAGAGCGTGGATGAAATTCTGAAAGACAGCGTTCGCCTGATCGAAGCCTACCATGATCCTTCCTTCGGCTCCATGCGTCAGATCGCGCTTGCACCCTGCTCGCCATTCTCCGTTTCCGCCGAACTTCTCAGGCAAAGTGCACTGCTTGCGCGGCAGTACCACGTCCGCCTGCACACGCATCTGTGTGAAACTAAGGACGAGGAAAACTACACCCTAGCCCGCTGCAATATGCGCCCGCTGGAATATATGGAAAGTCTCGGCTGGATTGGCCCGGACGTCTGGTTCGCCCACGGCATCCACTTTAATGATGCCGAGCTGAAGCGATTGGCTGAAACGCACACCGGCATTGCGCACTGCCCGGTTTCCAATATGAAGCTCTCCTCCGGCATTGCGCGCATCCCGGAAATGCTGGCTCTCGGTGTGCCGGTCGGCCTTGCAGTGGACGGCTCCGCCTCGCAGGACGGCTCCGATCTTCTGGAAGAGATTCGTGTCTGCTATCTGCTGCACCGCCTGAATTCCTCCAAAAAAGCGCCCAGCGGCTACGACGTCCTGAAAATGGCCACACGCGGCTCCGCTGCTCTGCTGGGCCGCACGGACATTGGCTCCCTGGAGGTCGGCAAATGTGCGGACTTCTTCCTTGTTGACGATCGCCGTCTGGAGCTGGTCGGCGCAGCCTATGACCCAAGGAATGTATTCGGCACGGTCGGCCTGCGCGCTCCAGTGGATTACACTGTGGTCAACGGAAAAATCACCGTGGAAGACGGCCAGCTTGTCACAATTGACGAACCCGTCGTAGCAGAACGTGCAAGAGCCGTCTGCAACGACTATCTGCACAAATAACCAATGGCCGGTGAGGATAGGATTCCTCGCCGGCCGTATTGTTGCAATTTTATAGTTTCCCCGCGATTCTGGCGAACCACGTGCGGTGTACCCGCATGGCGCCCTTGGGGCAGAATTCCTGACAGCAGAAGCATCGGATGCAGGCCCTGCGGTCAATCTTCGCCTTCCCCTGCTTAATCACAATGGCATGCGCCGGGCAGGTGTCGCGGCATACGCCGCAGCCCACACACCGGCTGCGTTTCAGCTTCGGCCGCGCGCGGAGGACGGCCTTCGCAGCCGCGCCGAGCAGCTTGCCCTTCTGTTCGCCGAAGTCCGTCCCGGTTCCCTTTTGCACCGTCACGAAATCCTTGCAGACGAAGTTTTCCGCGTCTCCGCTGATCTCCAGCTCTTCCGCCGACGCCGGCGTCAGGCCGCGGGATTGCGCTGCACGGAGCGTCGGTACATTTTTCGCCTCCAGCCCGATCAGCTTTGCGCACAGAAGGTCGATTTTGTGCGGATTCGTCCCGGCAAGCAGCGCACCCATGTATTTGGGCGTCCCGGCTGTCGGGCCGTTGCCCTCCATGGTCTGCACGGCATCGACAATGTACAGCTTCGGCCGGAAGAATTCATTCAGGTCGATCAGCATATTGGCAAAGTCCATCGGATCGGGGTAGCGGTAGTGATACTCCGGCTTGATAATACCGGGAATCACTCCGAACAGATTCTTCGTCGCCGCCGACAGCGACAGCATCCCATGGCTTTTCAACTTACAGAAGCTGATGATCGCATCCGCACCGTCGAGATACCCCGTGTAGGTGATGTGCTTCGCTATGCGCGCCTGCGGCAGGTCGGCCTCTTTCTGGGAAAAATCGTGGTTCAGCTCTGCGCCCGCAGTTTCCGCCTCGGAAAGTCCACAGGTGCGATAGACCGCATTCAGATGAGGGGCGGCAAAGGTTCCGCCGGGGCTGTCGCCGATCACGACATTCGCTCCCTTCTCCCGCAGCATCCGCGTCAACGCGGCAAGAAGCGCCGGATGTGTTGTAGCCGCCTTTTCCGGCTTCATGGCCGACACCAGATTTGCCTTGATGACCACCCGCATTCCCGGTCTGACCCAGTCCAGTCCGCCGAAGGGAGCAAGCGCTTCGCGCAGCGCAGGCCCGCAGGTTTCCTCGTTATAGTCCGCGCAGCGCACGATAGAAACGTCCATTTTTCCTCTCCCTCGTCAATCAATGGTATTATTCTACAAAACTCTATCTAAAAAGTAAAGGGAAAACCTCCCCGTGCAATCTGCCCAAATCATCCTTG
>CABSBF010000057.1 GCA_902475855.1 uncultured Eubacteriales bacterium | reverse complement strand
AAACAACATACCACCCACCTTGATCTTCACCTTTATACTCAATTTCATCTTTCCTCTCCTTTGCAAATATAAAAAGACTCGTCTCAAATTTCTTTGAGACGAGTCTTGATATACAATCCCCGCGGTACCACTCAAATTGCGCGGAATCCCGCGCCACTTTCAGACTCCAACAAGCCCTAGGCCTTTACGCAGCCATCACGAAAGCCCCTACTCGCGTACTTTGGGAGCTTCAGCTCGGAAGTGATAGGAAAACCTGGCGTTGTCTGCCGGGCTTCCACCGCCCCCGGCTCTCTGAAAGACGCTCGGCCAATTCCGTCTTCGTCATTGCTTTTGATTCAGTTGACAGTATTATACCACCCCGGCCGCGTTTGTCAAGAGGAAAAACGGTATTTAATGGCGAAGCATTTCTTCCGCACTTTTCAGGGTAGTTTCCGTAATGCTGGCGCCGCCGATAATACGAGCCAACTCCGCTTTTCTTCCTTCCAGATTGAGCGGCTCAACAGTGGTAAAGGTTCGCCCGTCGTGCTCTCCCTTGGCGATCAGAAGATGCGTGTCAGCCAGCGCTGCAATCTGCGGCAGATGTGTAACGCACAAAACCTGCTTGCTTTGTGACACCTGATGCAGCTTCTCCGCCACACGCTGCGCTGCACGCCCGGAAACACCGGTATCCACCTCGTCAAAAATCAGCGTCGGCACGTGATCCTTCTCCGCCAGTACATTCTTCAGCGCCAGCATGATGCGTGCCAACTCGCCGCCGGAGGCAACCTTGTTCAGCGGTTTGAGCGCTTCTCCCAAGTTGGCGGACATATAAAATGCGACCACATCTGCGCCGACCGGGGAAAGCTCAGTCTCCGTAAATTTACAGGAAAACTGCACTTTTTTCATATCGAGCTGGGCAAGCTCCTCCAGAATTCGCGCTGTCAGGCCGTCTGCGGCATCTTTTCGCGCCGCACGCAGCAGAAGTGCAGCATCCCATGCCGCCTTTTCTTCTTTTTGAAGTTTTCCCCTGAGCTGCTCCACGCGGTCACCCGCAAATTCAATCTCATCCAGTTCTTTCTGCGCCGAAGCCAAAAATGTCAGGATATCCGCACAGGACGCGCCATACTTCCGGCGCAGCCGGTGGATGGTGTCCAATCTTGCCTCGATCCGCTCCAGCTCATCCGCAGAATAGGATAGTTGATACAGCCTGTCGCGAAGCTGCTCCGCCACATCCTGAAGCTGATACATCAGATCGGAAGCCGTATCGTGAAGCTGCGACAAACTGTCATCAAAACGAACAATACGCGCAAGCGCATGTTCCGCCTCGGAAAGCAGGGATGCCGCACCCTCGGAGTCGTCCCCACCATCAATGCAGGAAGCCGCATCCTGCAGGCCCTCGGAAAGCTTTTCGGAGTTTTGCAGCAGTCTGCGCAGGGATTCCAGAGCATCATCCTCCCCCGGCTTTAGCTCCGCACGGGAGATTTCTTCAATCTGGTACTTAAGCGTTTCCGTGCGGCGGAGTTTTTCACTCTCGTCCATGCTCAGCCGCTCGATCTCGCGGCGCAGGGAGAGAACGTTTTGGTATCTCTGCCGATAAGCATCCAATAAGGATTCATCGCAGGCATAGCTGTCCAAAAAGCTCAGGTGATAGTTTTCATCAAAAAGCGCAGCGGAATCGTGCTGTCCGTGGATATTGATCAGTTGAATGCCGAGTTGTTTGAGCACCGTTACCGTAACCGGAACGCCATTGACCTTGCAGACGTTTTTCCCGTCGAGATAAATCTCGCGCTGAATGGTCGTTTCCGCGGCATAGGGGACGTCGTTCTCCGCAAACCACGCAGTTTCCGGAACATCCTCAAAAATCGCGCGGACAGCCGCCTTTTGTCTGCCGGTTCGGATCATATCGCGGTAGGCGCGCTCGCCGAGGATGGCAGAAATCGCATCAATCACGATGGATTTACCCGCGCCGGTTTCGCCGGTCAAGACATTGAAGCCACGCTCGAACAGGATGTCCGCCCGCTCGATCACGGCAATATTTTCGATGTGCAGCAGACGGAGCATGACGCTTCCCCTCTTTTACTCCAGCATTTTACGGATATCAGCGCAGAAATCCGCCGCTGATTCGTTATCGCGCATAATGACCAGTGTTGTATCGTCACCAGACAGTGTTCCAAGAACTGTCGGCATCTTCAGCGCGTCAATGTTTGCACCGGCAGCCGCACCAAGTCCGGGCATGGTCTTGACGATAATCAGATTCTGTGCATAGTCCAGGCTATTGACGCACTCCTTAAAAATCACGCGGAAGCGCGCTCCAAAGCGATCGTGCTCGTTTTTGTGTGGTATCCCATAGCGATAGCCGCCCATACCGTCAAGGGATTTGACGATCTGGAGTTCCTTGATATCGCGTGAAATCGTCGCCTGTGTGCTCTTAAAACCGCTTTTGTGCAGTTCTGCCAGAAGTTGCTCCTGTGTTTCAATGTTCTTTTCAGTAATCAGCTCAATAATTCGTCTTTGCCGTTCAGCCTTCATTGCAGTTTCCTCACTTAAATTTATTTTTGATGATTTCGAAAAAGCTGCGTTCGGATAAATGAATCAATTTCGTAACGTATTTTGATCGGGTAATGGTAATGCGGTCGTCCGTACTCAGCCGCAGGGCGCGACCGCCATCCACAGAAAGGAAGGCGCTTTTTCTGCCGATGCGCCCAATATCCACGCAGATCACACGGTCGGCGGCAGTAACAACCGTCTTAGAGCGCATATCGTGCGCGCAAATGGGGGTAATGATAATGTTCTGCGCGTTTGGCTCCACAATGGGGCCGCCGGCAGACATGGAATAGGCCGTAGAGCCCGTAGGTGTGCTGACGATCACTCCGTCACCGCCGAAGCACATCATCTCAACGCCGTCGCAGGAAACGCCGAGCTGAATAATGCGCGCAACAGCACTCTTCGTGATCACGGCGTCATTGAGCGCATCCTCACGCAGAATGACCTGACCATCATGCTCCACGCGAACATGCAGCATCATGCGTTCCTCCACCGTGTAGTCGCCGGTGGCAAGGCGAGCCAGCTCCTTCATCTGTGTGTTTTCCAGCTCCGCCATGAAGCCCATCGTTCCGATGTTGACGCCCAGAATGGGAACGCCCGCGCGGGTGGCCGCCTTTGAGGCGTGGAGGATTGTGCCGTCGCCGCCGAAGCAGATCAAAAGGTCTGCATCGCGCAGTTCCTGCGTCAGATCATGCAGAATCACGTCGGTCGGAAGTTCAAAATTCCTGTCAACATCAAAGGCCAGGCAGATCCTGGTTTCGATTCCCGCTTCATGGAGGATCTTTTCCGCCAGATTTGCATACTTGAAATTGCGGTCCCGATAGGGATTCGGGGTCATGACTACTTTTTTCATACATTCAGCTTCTCATGCGCAGCAGCGACCAGCGCTGCGGTATCCGGAAGGAACGCGCCCTCCGGCAGCATAGACAGATGTCCCAGAAATTCGATGTTTCCTTCAGGCCCCTTGACGGGTGAAAAGGTCAGATTGCGGACAGTCATCTGCATTTCATCGGCAAGGCGAAGAAAGCTCTCCAGCACTGCCTGATGCACCGCCGGGTCGCGGACGACTCCCTTCTTGCCGACATTCTCTTTGCCCGCTTCAAACTGCGGTTTAATCAGACAGACGATCTGCCCATCTGCGCTCAAGAGCGCTTTGACCGCCGGAAGGACGATCCGCAGGGAGATAAACGACACATCAATGACCGCAAGCTGCACTGGCACGCCAAGCTGTTCCGATGTGACATATCGGATATTTGTGCGTTCCATGCACACAACTCTGGGATCCGTGCGGATGCTCCACGCGAGCTGTCCATAGCCGACGTCGATGGCAAAAACCTGCTTTGCGCCGTTTTGCAGCAGGCAATCGGTAAAGCCTCCGGTAGAGGCGCCGGAATCCAAGCAGGTCAAGCCGGTCGGATCGACGCCAAAATCGCGCAACGCCTTCTCCAACTTCAAGCCGCCGCGGCTGACATAGGGGCAGATGTTCCCGCGCACCTCGATCTCCGCCTCCGCGTCCGTCGGCGTACCTGGCTTGTCCGACTTCTGTCCGTTGACATAGACCTCGCCGCTCATAATGACTGCCTGCGCACGGCTCCGACTCTCGCACAAACCCTTTTCGACCAACAGAACATCAAGGCGTTCCTTATGTTTCATGACCCAGCACCTCCAGCGCAGTTTTCGCAAGGGATTCGGCGTCCAGTCCCAGCAGCCGGTAAAGGTCGCTGACTGCGCCGTGCGGCACAAAGCGATCCCCGGCATTGCACAGGCGAATCGCCGGATTTATCCCCTCGGCGCGAAGCGCCGCCGCGATTTCCTTGCCTGCGCAGCCGATGCAGACCGCCTCCTCTGCAATCAAAAGATGTCCGGTCTTGCGCACGGAGGCCCGGATGGCGGAATAATCAATCGGTTTGACGGACGGAAGCTTCAGAACCTCTGCGGAAATTCCCTGCTTTTCCAGCAGCTCCGCAGCGCGAAACACCTGATTGATAAGCGTCCCGTAGCTGAGAAGCGTAATATCCTGCCCCGGGCGCAGCAGAGGTGACGCCGCAGCCTGCGTATACGCGCCGTCGCAGCCGCGCGGATAACGAACCGCCACAGGCCCCTTCATTTCCAGAACTGCGCGGCGCAGCATCAGCTCCAGCTCTTCCTGATTGGCCGGGCAGAGCACCTGCATATTCGGCACGGAACGCAGGAAGTTGACATCAAACAGTCCGTGATGTGTCTCCCCGTCTCCGCCGACCAGCCCCGCACGGTCTACCGCGAACACGACATGCAGATCCAGCATGGAAACATCCTGCAAAATCATATCGTAAGCGCGCTGCAAAAAGGTCGAGTAAATTGCCACAACAGGGAGCATTCCCTGCTTTGCAAGGCCTCCGGCCATGGCAACAGCGTGTCCTTCCGCAATGCCGACATCGAAGCAGCGCTCCGGATACTCCTCATGAAACTCCGCAAGACCGGTTCCGCGAATCATCGCAGCAGAAACGGCGCATAACCGCGGTTCGGTTCTCGCAAGATCGCACAGAGTCTTCCCGAATGTGTCGGAAAAGCCGGGCAGGTGCGCATTCTGCGGCGTATGCCCGTCCACCGGGTCAAAAGTGCCGATGCCATGGAAGACATCCGGATTCAATTCGGCCGGAAGATAGCCTCTGCCCTTGTGGGTGATTACGTGCAGCAACACGGGGCGCTTGCAGTCTCTGACCAGCTTGAGCATATATTCCAGGCGTTTCAGATCGTGTCCATCCACCGGGCCGTAATATTCAAAGCCCATTTCCTCAAACAGCGTGCTGCCAAGGAGCATCCGCTTCCAGCGTTCCTTCAGCCGGTGCGTCATTCGGTAAAACGCTTTACCGCCCGGCAGCGCATTGGTAACGGCACGGTAGGCCTTCTTGATGCGGAAATACCCCGGACGGGTGCGGATAAGGCCGAGATGCCGCGCAATGCCGCCGACGTTCGGCGTAATGGACATCCCGTTGTCATTCAGAATGACGATGAGCGGCTCGTTGCTCTCTCCTGCATCATTCATGCCTTCATAGGCGAGCCCGCCGGTCATGGCGCCGTCACCCATCAGGGCGATCACATGATAATCCTGTTTCAGGAGCGTTCTTGCCCTGGCCATGCCAAGCGCCGTGGAAACCGCGCTGGAAGCGTGACCTGCAACGAAGGCATCCGTCTCGCTTTCCGATGGCTTCGGAAACCCGGCAAGGCCGCCGTATGTCCGCAAAGTGCGAAACTGCTCGCGCCGGCCGGTAAGTATTTTATGCACATAGGACTGATGTCCGACATCGAACAGCAGCCGATCTTTAGAAGTGTCAAACACACGTTCCAGCATAACAGACAGCTCCACCACGCCCAGATTCGAGGCGAGGTGTCCGCCGGTATGCGCAACGTTCAGCACAAGAAACTGCCGGATCTCCTCGCAGAGCTGCTCGAGCTGCCGCTCATTCAGCGCCAGAAGATCCTCACGTGTGCCAATCTGACTCAGTAAATCCAAAAGCTACACAACCTGTCAAAATAATCACTTCTTTTTGCGTTTCTTTCCGCAAAACGGTGACTTTATGTAATAAATAATCTTAGAAACGATATGTACGATATTCGTAGACTGGCTTGTTGCAATGCTCTTTCCGAAGGCTTTGCCGGAAATTGTCACGCCGGCGACCAGCGCGGACATGATAAGCTGCGATACCATGTCGGATTTCACCTGCGTCAGCGCCTTGACCGCGATAACCGCGGAGGCAGAGCCTGAAACGACTCCGCAAATATCACCGATGACATCGTTGCAAAAATTGGAAACCTTCTCCGCGTTGCGCAGCAGCCTCAGCGCTTCGGCCGCGCCCGGCACCTTTTTGGCAGCCATGGAGTGAAACGGTTTCTCGCTTGCAGACATCACGGCAACGCCGATGATATCAAACAGAATACCAAGGAACACAATGAACAATAAGACAATAAACGCCTCGACAAGTTCCGCATCCTCCATAAGTGAGGAGGAAAGAAAAGAGATTGTCGAGGAGAGCAGGACGGCGATAAAAAAGACCGTAACGGCCCATCTATGATTGTTCTTTTTGGGCGGGTTTTTCTTCTTTTGCTTACTTCGGGGTTCTTCGTTATTGGCGCTCAAAATGATTCCTCCAAGAATGAAAAATGGTGGCGGCAGATAAAGTAAATCTTGCGGCTTAGGTCGGGTTGGATTTCCCCTTTGACTACCGTTCGTCGCCGTTCGGCCGTTTCCGTTTGAAGTCTCGCCGGTATGTTGCCACAGCCGGTACCCGATTGCCACTTAGCTCGCACTGCAATCCTCTATCTGCCACTAAAAAGTCCGCCTAGGTGATTTCCACAGCATCACGCGCCGATTCTATCCTCTTTTGCAAGCATGGTTTCAAGGGGCAATATCGTTCTCAGCCGCGGCCACGGCAGGAAACGCTTCACTCCCCAATCCCAACATACTCACGCAAGGCAGGCTACACTGCACACAGCACACGATTCTGTGCACCGCAATGCAGGTTCTATCCTGTTTCGTACGCAGTCCGGGTTTCGCAAGGGAACGGTACGGCTGTCGCACAAGAACAGGTCTCCACGGAAACCGGGTCGGTTGGTATATGCCATTACACCTCGCCCGGAAACCTTAACCCCCAGCACCCACCCTAATCTGGGCGAAAAAAGCAAGCACCAGGGACTTCATCGATATGCCCTTAAAAGGATTTTTAGGCCCTTCTTCGAGATCGGAACGCTTTGACTAGGATACAGCGCCACCGTTGATATCATACCATATCCAAAGTAAATACACAAGAGTGAATTCGTGATTTTTTTCTTTTCCTTCTTTCCTTCCCCCAATCATTCCTAAAAAGTGCCAGATATTAGAGAAAACTCTGAACTTTCCAGAAGAAATTTTCAAAAGCTGTCAAACGCGCCTTTTCTTTTTTCCGGCCATATCTATGCACAAATATTCATTTCATGCAGAAGATAAAACGCGCCGCCGGCAATTCACCGGCGGCGCCGAGGAAACACTGTGAAGTTCAGGACTTGCGCATTGCACGCAATGCATTGAGAATGGCAAGAACCGCCACGCCGACATCCGCAAATACAGACATCCAGACAGAAGCAATACCAAAGGCGCCGAGCACCAGGCAAATCCCCTTGACCGTCAGAGCAAAGACGATGTTTTCCTTTGCGATCAGGCAGGTACGCCTTGCAATCCGCAGAAGTGCCGGCAGCTTGCAGATATCGTCGTTCAGAATGACCGCATCCGCCGCTTCCACTGCCGCGTCGCTGCCGACGCCGCCCATCGCAATGCCGACATCCGCCAAGGTCAGGACAGGCGCATCATTCACACCGTCGCCCACAAAGACCAGCGAACCCTTCCCGCGTGCATTCTTGAGCAATTCCTCAACATGTGCAACCTTATCCTGTGGAAGAAGCTGTGCATGGAATTCCGTCAGGCCACAGGCTTCGGCGCACTGCTTGGCGGAGGCTCCGTTGTCTCCCGTCAGCATGACTGTATGCCGCACACCGCGGTTATGCAGCTCCGTGAGCATCTCCGGAACACCTGAACGAAGGGAATCCCCTATGACGATCGCGCCGAGGTATTCATTATCCGCAGCAACAAACAGAGTTGTTCCGGCCTCGTCGATTTCCGGAATTGTAACACCGCATTTTTCCATCAGGCGTCGATTGCCGACGGCGACGCGCTTTCCGTCCACAACGGCAGTAATACCGTTACCGGCGACCTCCAGAATCTCGCACGCCTTCCCCGCGGGAGAAGGGACCGCTTCACGGATGGTTTTGGAAATGGGGTGGTTGGAATACTGCTCGCAGAGCGCCGCAAGCCTCAGGATCTCGTCCCGATTCTCCTCCGGTAAAACCTTGCGGATAGAGAACTCGCCCGCAGTCAGCGTACCTGTCTTGTCAAACACGAAGGTATTCGCCTTTGCAAGCTGCTCCAGTGTCACACCGCCCTTGACAACGATGCCCAGTTTCGCAGAGGCGCCCATACCGGAAAAGAAAGCCAAAGGCACAGAAATAACCAGGGCACAGGGACAGGAAATGACCAGGAAGGTCAGCGTTCTGGACAGCCATTCAAAAAATGGCTGATGGAAGAAGATCGGCGGGACTGCTGCCAGCAGCACAGCCGCAATGACCACACTGGGCGTATAGTATTTCGCAAATTTGGTGATCATACGCTCCGCGTTGGCCTTCTTTTCCGCAGCGGATTCCACCAGAGAGAGAATTCGTGCAACGGTGGACTGTGCATATTCGCTTTCCGCACGGATCTTCAGAACGCCGTTCAGATTGACGCTGCCAGAAATGACGGTACTGCCCGCCCCGACCTCAGCCGGCATGGATTCGCCGGTTACCTTCGCGGTATCCAGGGATGCTTCTCCCTCAATGACCACGCCGTCAACCGGGATGCGTTCCCCCGCGCGCACCAGGAGGATATCACCCACAGAGACCTCCTCCGGCTCGACCTCAAGTTCTTTCCCATCCTTCAGAATTACTGCCTGATCAGGGCGCAAATCCATTAAGGCGGAAATGGATTGACGGGAGCGGGAAACCGCAACGCTCTCAAAAAGCTCGCCGATCTGGAAAAACACCATCACGGCGGCAGCCTCTTTCCAATCCTGCATGGCAAGAGCGCCACAGGTCGCAAGGCCCATCAGAAACTTTTCATCAAATAGCTGCCCGTGGAAAATATTGACAATCGCGTCCCACAGCACATCGTACCCCGCCAGCAGCCATGCGGCGAGCATAAAGCCCGCCTGCCACCAGTCCTTCAGAAAAAAACCGGCGGCAAAAAGCACAAGGGCAGCAATGATGCGTGTGAGCAGCTTTTTCTGCTTGCGTGTCATCCGACGACCTCACAATCCGGCTCTACGCGGCGAATGGTCTTTTTGATCTTCGCAAGACCCTCTGCCTCTTCTACGCCTTCAGCATATTCAACGATCAGCTTTTGCGTCATAAAACTGACCGTCACGGCGCTGACCTCCGGCAGCTTGGCAATGGCATTTTCCATCTTTGCCGCGCAGTTTGCGCAGTCCAGGTCACGAAGCTTGTAGGTTTTCTTCATTTCAGTCACTCCTCAATATGTTCCTTTGCCATGCCGATGATAGTTTTGACATGGTCATCCGCCAACGCATAATAAGCTTGTCTCCCCGCGCGGCGGCAGTTTACCAATTTTGCCTGCTTCAACAGGCGAAGCTGATGCGAAACGGCGGAAATACTCATGCCCAGTTCCTCGCAAATATCCGTAACGCTCAGTTCCGACTGAAACAGCGCATAAAGGATGCGGATCCTTGTGGAATCTCCGAATACCTTGAACAGCTCCGCCATCTCAAACAAAGCGTCCTCGTCCAGTACGTGATGCATTTTCCTTCCTCCTTTCATTTGATCAATTGAATAATTGAGCAACCATTCAACTGTTTGAATCATACCACACTCTTATCATCCTGTCAAGCTTTTTCTGATTTTTTTGCAAAAAAGGCCGAAAGCGCAGACTATGCAGAACAAAAACGGACCGCAGTTAGCCACCGACATATACACAGTATACCCGCATGAATTGTGCTGCATCTCATTCGTTTCGCACCGCGTTTTCCGTGATGCAGATTTTCTGATCGCCAAAAAAACGCCGACTGCGGATGCAGTCGGCATTTTGAGTTCAGCCGTGATGGTATATCTTTTTTTCCAACGAAAAAATTCGGTTGCTGAATGCGCCGACGGGCACTTCCGGAAGATTTTCTGCATAAATCTCCATACGGCTGTCGATCAAGTCAATATACGACAGAAGCTCCGCCTCCGCACACATCGGCCGCACTGCCGCACCGAACTCCGGCTCACCATGGTGAGAGAGGATCAGATGCTGCAAAAGAACCGATTTTTCCTCTGGCACTCCTACCTCAGCGCAAACCTCTGCGGCCTCCTGCGCTCCCATCACAAGGTGTCCCAGAAGCTGCCCCTTTGTGGAGTACTCCGTGACGATCCCGAGATCAGAAAACACAAATTCACGTTCCTTGGCGAAGTCATGCAGGAGTGTCCCTGTGAGCAGCAGACTGCGGTCGATGATCTGCGCATAAATTCCGGAGAGGAATTCCGCTGTTTTCAGCATATTGGCAGTGTGCATCAGCAAACCGGAAAGAAAACTGTGATGTACGCTCTTTCCCGCCGGGATCTGACGAAAGGCCTCCAGATGTCGCTGCAGCATGGTCTTTGCCACCGCGCAGTAGTCTGCATCCGTCATACTGTCAATCATCCGGCGGATATCAGCCAGCGTTTCATCTGCGTCGATAGGCGCAACGGGCACCAGCGCCGCAGCGTCAAAGTGATCTGCCGGAGCGGTCATACGGATACGGCTGACCGTAAGTTGCGGCATTCCCTTGAACTCCGACACAACCCCGCGGATCTTGATTGCCTTTCCGGTGTCCGACGGCGCAGCGCCAATTGGTCCGCTGTAGTCCCAGATCTTGATATCCATGCTGCCGCTGCGATCGGAGATACTGCCGCTCAAGAAGGGCTTGCCCGCTGCGGTCGTTTTCAGATGCGCGTCTTTGAGTATGTAGAAGCCCTCGACTTCATCGCCGGGAAGCATGTCCATAATTCTTTTATCGTATTCCATTTTGATTCCTTTCCTGCCCTGTCGGACGATCCGTATTCCTGTTTATATTAACGGCACGGCTCAACAATGTCAATAAGAAAGCGGGCGGCAAAACCTGCCGCCCGCAAAAAACTTTTCCGCATAGCAGTGAACACATGCAAACCATTTCTTGGAACAACCATACCGCTTCCCTCCTTCGGGGATTATTCTTCAACCTGCTCACTTTTCGTTTGCTTCGAATTCATTTTAATGAATATCCAATTTAGTTTCACTTATTTTAACTATATTTTTAGTGCAATGAAATTTACGCGGTTGACAGCCGAATAAACATATGGCAAAATAGAAGAAAGAATTTAATAAGA
>CABSBF010000056.1 GCA_902475855.1 uncultured Eubacteriales bacterium | reverse complement strand
CGGATCTGTTCACCCTGCCCTACAACCACCGGCCGGCGGTGAAAACCGGCGTGCTGGAGGAGGAATGCCGCGGGCTGCTGACGGCGTTTTTCCGCCGCCTGCGGGAAAATCCCACGGTCAAGACGTGGAAAAAACCGGAAAACCGCCAATGACTGCCGCCGCAGCGCGGAGACGGATTCCCTCTCGCGTTTGATAACCAGCCCCCCGCCGATGGCGGGGGCTGGTTTCTCATATTCTCAGATTCCCATTTCCTTTTTGACCTCGCCGAAGGCTTTCACAGCGAAGTCCAGATCTTCCTTCGTGTGGCCGGCGGAGATCTGCGTGCGGATGCGGTCGCGGCCCTTCGGCACGACCGGATAGCAGAAGCCCACGACATACACGCCCTTATCGAGCATCCGGCGGGAGAATTCCTGTGCCACGTGGGGGTCATACAGCATGACCGGCACAATGGGATGCTCGCCGGGCAGCAGATCGAAGCCCAGCTTTTCCATCTCCGCGCGGAAATAGCGCGCGTTTTCGTGCACGCGGTCACGCAGCTCGGTGGAGGCCTCCAGAAGATCGAGCGTCTTCAGCGTCGCCGCACAGATGGCCGGGGCGACGGTGTTGGAGAACAGATACGGCCGCGAGCGCTGCCGCAGCAGCTCGACGATTTCCCGGCGCGCGGCGGTGTAGCCGCCGGACGCGCCGCCCAGCGCCTTGCCGAAGGTGCCGGTCAGGATGTCGACGCGGCCCTCTACGCCGCAGAATTCCGGCGTGCCCTTGCCGTGTGCGCCCATAAAGCCCACGGCGTGGCTGTCGTCTACCATGGTCAGGGCGTCAAATTCGTCGGCCAGGTCGCAGATGGCGCGCAGGTTTGCAATGTAGCCGTCCATGGAGAATACGCCGTCCGTGGCGATCATAATCTTTTTACAGCCGGAGGCGCGGGCGTCTTCAAGCTGGCGGCGCAGATCGTCCATGTCGTTGTTCTTGTAGCGGTAGCGCCTGGCCTTGCACAGGCGCACGCCGTCGATGATGGAGGCGTGGTTCAGCTCGTCCGAGATGATCGCGTCCTCCGCGCCGAGCAGCGTTTCAAACAGGCCGCCGTTGGCGTCGAAGCAGGAGGAATAGAGGATCGCGTCGTCCGTGCCGAGGAAGCGTGCGATGCGCCCCTCCAGCTCCTTGTGGATCTCCTGCGTGCCGCAGATGAAGCGCACGGAGGACAGACCGAAGCCCCAGCGGTCATAGCTTTCCTTTGCGGCGGCGATCAGTGCGGGGTGGTCGGACAGACCGAGGTAGTTGTTCGCGCAGAGGTTCACGACCATGGGCTTTTCCGTCGTGGCGATGCGCGACTGCTGCGGGGTGGTGATGATGCGTTCGCTGCGCCACGTACCGGCGGCGCGGATGGCGTCGAGTTCCTTCCGGAATTCATGCAGTGCGGTTTTCACGAGATCCTCCCCTTTCTTATTTTGTCCAGTCGAGCACGACCTTGCCGGAGTTTCCGCTCAGCATGGCGTCGAAGCCCTTCTGGAAGTCGGTGTAGTGGAAGCGGTGCGTGATGACGGGCGAGAGATCCAGCCCGCCCTGCACCATGTAGGACATCTGGTGCCAGTTGTCCATCTTGCGGCCGTAGATGCCCTGAAGCGTCAGTCCCTTGGTGATGATCCCGTTCATGTCCACGGAGATGGGGCCGTCGCCCAGGCCGAGCAGGGAGATCTTGCCGCCGTTGCGCATGACGGAGACCATCTGGTGGAAGGCAGCGCCGCTGCCGGACATCTCCAGGCCCACGTCGAAGCCCTCCGTCAGACCCTGCTTGCGCATGATTTCGCGGATGTCCTCGTTTTTGATGTTCACCGCGGCATCCGCGCCCATTTTGCGCGCGAGCGCGAGGCGGTATTCGTTCATATCGGTGATGACCACGCGGCGCGCGCCGGCGTACTTGCAGATGCCCACGGCGATGATGCCGATGGGCCCCGCGCCTGCGATCAGCACGTCCTCGCCCACGAGGGGGAACATCAGCGCGGTGTGCGTGGCGTTGCCGAAGGCGTCAAAGAAGGCTACGACGTCCTCCGGCAGGCTTTCGTCGATCAGAATGACGTTGCGTGAGGGAATGCACACATATTCGGCAAAGGCGCCGTCGCGGTCGACGCCCACGCCCACGTGATCTTTGCACCACTGGATGTTGCCGGTGTGGCAGTTGCGGCAGCGGCCGCAGGTGATGTGGCCTTCGCCGCTGACGCGCTGTCCGATGGCCAGATCCTCCACGCCTGCGCCCAGTGCGGCGATTTCTCCGACGTATTCGTGGCCGATGACCTGCGGCGGCCGGACGTGCTGCTGCGCCCAGGCGTTCCATTTATAAATGTGTACGTCCGAGCCGCAGATGGCGGTTTTGTGGACTTTGATCAGCACCTCGCCCGGCCCCGGCTCGGGGACGGGGACGCGCCGCAGCTCCAGACCCTCGGCGGGAGCCGGTTTGACGATGGCGTCCATCCATTTCTCCATGGTGAATCCTCCCGATTACGCACAGTTGTGCGTGATATAAAGACAAAAAATACGAATTAGTCTATGTCACAAAGACAGTATACCCTTTTTGCACAAAAATGTCAATGCTTGGCGCGCGGGAAAGGCCGCCCGCCGCGGGAAAATTTCAGCGGTTATTGCCAAAACGGGAAGCGCAATCGGAAAGCGATATTTTTTATTGACAGAATTTGTAAGACCTGCTATACTGAATTTGAACAAACTGTAAATATTGGGATTCTTTACAAAACTTTGCGTCTAGCTACAAGACATATGCTGGAAGAATATTCACGAATTGCAGGAGGATAACCGAATGAAGATCAGGCTGGCCATCGTGGAGAAGGATGTCAATTACCTTAACCGTCTCGTGTCAACATTTAATATGAAGTATGCAGATCAGATCGAGACCTATTCCTTCACGAATCCGGAGGCAGCGCTGAAAACATTGGATGAGTCGCGTATCGACGTTCTTGCCGCGAGCGACCGCTTTGAGATCGACACCACCGCGCTGCCGCGCCGCTGCAGCTTTGCCTATCTGGTCGAGTCGCCGGATATCGAGTCGCTGCGCGGGCAGAAGGTCATCTGCAAGTTCCAGCGCGTTGACCTGATCTATAAGCAGGTGCTCAACATCTACTCCGAAAACGCCGAGAGCATCTCCGGCGTGAAATTCGGCGGCGAGGGCTGCCAGATCGTGGTGTTCTCCTCCCCCTGCGGCGGCGTGGGCACCTCCACGATGGCGGCCGCCTGTGCGATGAGCTTTGCCGCCAAGCACCTGAAGACCCTCTACCTCAATCTTGAGCGCTTCGGTGCGGCGGACGTGTTTTTCTCCGGCGATGGTCAGTTTGACCTGAGCGATGTGATCTACGCCGTCAAGACCCGGCGCGCCACCCTCCCCCTGAAGCTGGAAAGCTGCGTCCGGCAGGATGCCTCGGGCGTGTGCTTCTATTCCCGGCCCAAGCTGGCGCTCGACCGCATGGAGTTGACGAGCGAGGACTTAAACCAGCTCGTTTCCGAGCTGAAGACGCTGGGCGATTACGACCGGATCGTCGTGGATATGGATTTCACCATGGACAAGGCGCAGCTTGATTTCTTCCGCCGCGCCGCTGCGGTGATTCTGGTGAGCGACGGCTCCGTCAATGCCAACGACAAGCTCTTCTCCGCCTACCGCGCGCTGGCCGCGCTGGAGGAGGGTGCGGATCTCCCGCTGACGAATAAGCTCCTCCTGGTTTACAACAAGTTCAGCAGCAAGACCGGCCGCATTTTGCAGGGCGTGGAGCTCAAGAACATCGGCGGCGTGCAGCGCTTTGAGAACGCTACGCCGCAGCAGCTTCTGCAGCAGCTCACCGCCATGGGCATTTTCGACAAAATTCTCGCCTGACCGCCGGAGAGGGGGAACGCCATATGAGTCCGGATCTGGAACAGCAGCTCGTAGCGGAGCTGAAAAAATACGTCACGGAAAACCTCCCGCTGAGCAAGATCACCGACGAGGAGCTGGAGGAGCGCATCGAGGACATCGTCACGCAGCGCCTTGCCGGACAATACTGCTCCATCGAGCAGCGCATCTCGGTCGTCCGGCAGATCTACAGCTCCATCCGCGGCTTCGGCCTGCTGGATTCCATCATCAGCGACGATACCATCACCGAGGTTATGATCAACGGCCCGGAAAACATTTTCATCGAGCAGAACGGCCGCCTGTTCAAGCTGGATAAGCAGTTTGAGAGCCAGCGCCGTCTGGAGGACGTCATCCAGAGGATCGTCGGTCTGGCCGGCCGCGAGGTCAACCAGGCAAACCCCATCTGCGACACCCGCCTGCCCGACGGCTCCCGTGTCAATGTCGTCCTGCCGCCCATTTCCCTGTGCGGCCCCGTGCTGACCATCCGAAAATTCTCCAAAACGCCCATGACCATAGAGAAGCTCATCTCCTACGGCTCCATTACCCAGGAGATCGCCGATAAGATGGAGCTGCTCGTCCGGGCGAAGTACAATATCTTTATCAGCGGCGGTACCGGCTCCGGCAAGACCACCTTCCTCAATGCCCTGTCAAATTTCGTCCCCAAGGACGAGCGCGTCATCACGATTGAGGACTCCGCGGAGCTCCAGCTCGAGGGCATTGAAAACCTCGTCAGTCTGGAAACGCGCAATGCCAACGCCTCCGGCGCCGGCCAGGTCACCATCCGCGACCTGATCAAGTCCTCCCTGCGTATGCGTCCGGAGCGCATCATCGTCGGCGAAGTCCGCGGCGGCGAGGCGCTGGATATGCTCCAGGCTATGAACACCGGCCACGACGGCTCTCTCTCCACCGGCCACGCCAACTCCACGCAGGATATGCTCAGCCGACTGGAAACGATGGTGCTGCAAGGCTCTGCCGGCCTGCCGCTTGAGGCCATCCGCCAGCAGATCGCTTCGGCGCTGGACATCATCATCCACCTGTCCCGTCTGCGCGACAAGTCCAGAAAGACCATGGAAATCACGGAGGTCGTGGGCTACGAAAACGGCAAGATCATCCTCAATCCGCTCTATGTGTTCGAAGAGGACGAGAACAGCACGCTGGAGAAGGTCTCCGGCTCGCTGAAACGTACAAAGAACCCCATGAAAAATGACTTCAAGCTGAGAATATCCGGTTTCAAAACCGAGATCTGAGGTGCAGAAGATGGCGAAAAAAGAGAAAAAGCCCGTGGAGCCGCAGTATTACCGCTCGGCGACCAACATCCCTACTTATAATTATAAGGTATACCACATGAAGCCCCTGGAGAAGGCGCTGTACTTCCTGGCGGCCTTTGTGGTCGGCGCGGCGGTGGGCTACCTCTTCTACGGCGGCATCGGCGCGGATGAGTTCGGCCATCCCACAACGCTGACCTGGATCCTGAACTTCTTCTTCTGCGGGGTGGCGGGCTTTGTTGCAGGACGATCCTTCGTCCCCATCCGCCGCAAGGCCATCATCGCCAAGCGGCAGCGGATGCTCAAAAATCAGTTCCGCGATATGCTGGAGGCCATCAGCACCTCCATCAGCGCCGGCAACAACGTGACCGACGCCTTCCGCAGCGCCTACGAGGATCTGAAAATCCAGTACGAGGAGGACGCGTTCATCCTCAAGGAGCTGGAGGTCATCCTCTCCGGTATGAACAACAATGTCGAGCTGGTCGAGCTCCTGCGGGATTTCGGCGCGCGCAGCGGCAGCGAGGACATCGCGAGCTTCGCCAACGTCTTTAAGATCTGCTACGAAAAGGGCGGCAACATCAAGGACACCATCCGCACCACCCATGATATCCTGAGCGACAAGATGGAGATCACAGAGGACATCGAAACGATCGTGACCTCCAACAAGACGGAGCAGAAGATCATGGTCGCCATGCCCATCGCGCTCATCGGCGTCATTAAGATGATGAGCCCGGAGTTCGCTGCAAACTACACCACGCTGAGCGGCGTGATCTCCACAACGGTTGCGGTGATCCTCTTTGTGGCGGCCTACTACATCGGCAAGATCGTCCTGGACATCAAGATTTAAGGGGGGAGAAACGTGCTGGAGATAAAGGATTATATCGTTTTTGGCATAGGCGCTGTTCTCCTCGGCATCTGGCTGGTGCTGTTTTTCACCGGCCTGAAGTACGCCTCCCTGTTCGACGCGCTGACGGAAAAGGAATTCCCTCTGAAAGAGGTCTACTTCGTCGGCTATGCGGCGCTGGAGCTGGTCCACTACAGCTATAAGAGCAAGCACGACCGAAAGCTGCGCAAGGAACTGAGCGTGCTGTTCGGAGAAAAATACGCGGAGTATTATCTGCGTGTCATACACGCGCAGGAGATCACCATGTCCCTGACGCTGGCGATTCTCGGCTTTGCGCTTTACGGCGTGGCGGATGATATTGCGGTGCTGGTTGTGCTGCTGATCTTTGCCGGCCTTGCCTACTACTATTTCGGCACGCTGACCGAGAAGCGGATCCTGAAGCGCTCGGAGGAAATGCTGCGGGACTTCTCCAATGTCGTTTCCAAGCTTGCCCTTCTGACGAACGCCGGCATGATTCTGCGTGAGGCCTGGACGGAGATTGCTTTCTCCGGCGAGACGACGATCTACAGAGAAATGCAGACCTCTGTGGAAGAAATGAACAACGGCATTTCCGAGATCGACGCGATCTTCCGCTTCGGCAAGCGCTGCATCATCCCGGAGATCAAGAAGTTCTCCTCCACGATCGTGCAGGGCCTGGTCAAGGGCAACAACGAGCTGGCCATGATGCTCCAGGCGCAGAGCCGCGAGGTCTGGATGCTGAAAAAGCAGGATATTCACCGTCAGGGCGAAAAGGCGGCCAGCCGCCTGCTGATCCCGGTGGTCATCATGTTTGTCGGTATATTAATAATGGTCATTGTCCCGATTTTCACGAATCTGGGCGCCTGATCGTTATTTATATAAATAATTCAATCATTCAAGAGAGGAGTAAACACCATGTTAATGATGGCAAATGCAATCTATTTCAACCTGAAGGCGAAGGTGCAGAAGTTCTTCCAAAAGGAAAATGGCGATGTCAACGTTGTCGCGATCGTTGTTCTGATCGGTGTCGCTGTTGTTCTTGCCCTGATTTTCAAGGACGAGATTTCCAAGCTGCTGCGTAACCTGATCAAGACCATCTCCGGCAAGGCTCAGGAAGCCGTCTCCTGAAGAAGCAAACCACAAAAGCGGGGCAATGGCAGTTACTGCCATTGCCCCCAGGCAGCAATGAAATCCTCTGTAGTTGATTACAGTTTTTTATAAGTTCCACAGAACAAACGAGGTGATAGGACTTGAGAAAAGAAAAGAAAGCGGAAAGCGGCATGGTCATCGTGGAAGCCTCCATTGTGTTTCCCGTGATGTTCCTTGTGATCTTTGTGCTGATTTTCCTTGGAAACGCCTACTATGAGAAATCCTGCATTGAGCGCTATGTAACGCAGACCGCGCTGGAAGCGGCGGCGGAAGCCGGCGATCCCCTGCTCACCATGGTGCAGGGAGGCAGCCTGCCGAGCGTCGGCTCCGTAAATGTCAAGCCCTACCGCTATGTGCTTCCCGGCTACGGCAATTCTGTTGCGTCCGCTGCACAGGGCAAGCTGCAAACCCGCATAAAATCCGTAGGAACGGGCTTTTTCAGCGGTATGACGCCGAAGGGCATCGCCACGGTCAAATACGAATGGGGCATTCTCGGCTCCACCATAACGGTACAGGCAGAATATAAAATTCCCATGGGCATCCGCCTGCTGGGAGAAGATACGATGATCGAAATGCCGGTTTATTCGCGCACAAGCGCACCGGTTTATGATACGCCGGAGTTTATCCGTGTTGTAGACACCGTCGGAGATTATTTGAATAAGTTCGGTGTGACCGAAGCGATCTCGAAGGTGACGGATAAAGTCAAGAGCTGGTTTTCCTAAGAAAGGAGACGCGGGATGAAGAGCTATAAGAAGACACGCGGCGCCGTTTCCGTCTTTCTGGTGCTGATTCTGGTCCCCTGCCTGCTGGCCTCCAGTATTTTTGTGGACGTCAGCCGCGTGGAGCTCGCCAAGGGCGACACGCTGTCTGCGGCAGACAATGCACTCAATGCGCTGCTGGCGCATTTTGACACGGACCTGAACGACTGGTACGGCATGGTTGCCTCCTGCCAGAATATTGACGAATTCTACGCGCAGTCGAAGAATTATTTCCTCTCCATCGTAACGTCGCAGGATTTGATCGGCGGCGGCAACACCAGCAGCGATTCGCTGGGCGAGGTGATGGGCGGCGTCTATGATTACATAACCGGTTCCGGCAGCGGCGAATTGTCCGGAGACGTCACGAACCTTTTGATGATGGAGTGCCTCTCCGCTGAGGTTTCCGAGGTCAGCGGCGCGGATCTGACGAATGCCGCGATGATGAAGGCGGAGATCACGGAATTCATGAAATACCGTGCGCCCATCGAGCTGGCCACCGGTCTGATCGAGCGGCTCAAGAACGATCCCAGTTCAAAGGGCGTCACCGAGGTAGAAAAGAACGAGCCTCTGGTGGATAAGAAAAGCAAATATTACGAGGCCGAGGGAGAGCTGCTGAGCGCCTCCTTCAAGACCTACCGCGCCCTGATGCGCTACTATAACAAGGCCGAGGAGTACGGCTTCAGCAAAAAAACCCCGGCACAGATGCTCAACGATCTGGAGAATTATAAGGAAGCCTACCGCCAGATCAATAAAGTCCTGGTGCGCCACATGGTCAATACGAAGGGGCTCAAGCCCTATGAGCTGCTCGTTATGAAAGACCGTATGGAATTCTGGGATAGGCAATTCAAGGAAGACGGAAGACAGTTCACGCAGGTCTACTCTCGTTCGGAAGAGGATGATTCGGGCGAAACCGTCTACTATATCTCCAACAGCAAGCTGGCGCAGTTGGTGAGCAATGCGAAAACCGCGGGAGATACCTTTGAAAGCAGCATTGAGGCGCTGGTGACCGCCGCAGGCGAAATGATGAAAATGAAGGATCAGATCGGTTACGGCGACGGACAGATCAACCCGGTGCAGTGGTGGAAGCGCATGGACGAAGCGACCCGCACCAAGCAGGCCGCTGTGAAGGACGCCGGCGAGGCGCTGGTCAAGGCGCTTGCCAAGCTGAAGTCGGCGAAAGATAACTGCGAGTTCGACGAGGACGTGTCTACCGAAAATAAGAATAATTTCACCAGGCAGTCGGACCGTCTGAAAAAAATATACGATAAATGCCTTTCCGGCAACAGAACCTACAGCAAAAACAGCGGCAGTAATCTCGATGCATATCTTTCCCTTGTCGTCACTTACGAGAGCATCTGCAAGGAGAACGCGGATCGCCTCACGCCGGATTCCAAGCATGAAGAGGACATGATCTCGATCGGCGGCTCAAAGTATACCGTGCGCGAAGCGGAGGAGGAAATCCGCAAAAAGATGACGGAGCAGCTCACGCAGCTCATGACCTGCATGGACAATCTGACCAAGATCGTCGACGGCGATCCGGGCGGTATCGGCAACGGCAGTCTGGATGAGCTGGCAGAGCTGGCAAAGAAATACCGCGAGACCTTCCACGCCTGGAAGGACGAGGCCTATTCCAGTGATACGGAGATGGGCGCGGAGGACCGCAGGGAGATCGAAGGCGGTTACGAGGATTCCAAAAAGAAGCACTATGATACGCTGAAATTTGCCGAGCAGATCAACGAGGAAGCGGTAGAGATTCTGAAGACCCGCCTGAACAATATCCATGAGCAGCTTGAGATCCTCGCTCGCGTTCAGTTCAGCGAGGGGAAAAAAGACCCCTCTTACATGAGTTATCTGGACACGGGGCTCGCCAGCTTCTTCGGCGCGGATAATCTGGTGCAAAAGGCCAGAAATACCATCGGCAAGAGCCGGATCGACAGCGCGCCCAACAATCAGGAACTGAACGCCTATGCAAAGGAAATGTTCAATCAGCACTTCACCCCCAAGCCGGAGGAGGAGCGCAAGGTCACCCAGCTCAAGGACACCGCATCAAACGACTACAACCCGGATATCGACCCCAAGGATCCGGATTATCAGCAGGAGGAAACTCCCTATCTCTTCGTCTTCTTCTACAGCCAGTGGAAGCATCTGAACGAGGAGGACTTCAAGGAGTTTGACAAGCAGGAGAAGGAGAAAGAGGAAGCCAAGGAAAAGGTGGACGATTTCTCAAAGGAGCAAAAGGAGAAGTCCGGCAAATACCGCGGTCCTGACGGGCACGATATCAAGCATGACTACTCCGAAGGGGCGCGCTTCAAGGCGAGCTCCCTGGTCGGCGCACTCGCCGGGACGATCTCCAATCTGGTCAGCGGCAACTTCTCCGAGATGCGCGATCAGCTCTATCTCGTCACCTACATGACCGGGATGTTCAGCTGTGCGACCTTCGACCGGGAGGGCGCCTTCCGCCTGCTTACCAAGGAGCAGCAGAAGGAACTGGATGGCGGAAACTTCCAGAATTACTACGCCGGCGTCAAGGGCGGCCCCACGGAGCCGAACACCTGGCTCAGTGAGCGCTACCGGGACAGCTATAATAAATCCCTCACCGGCAAGATGATCAACGAGGAGAACAACCGCGCATATCTGGCGGAGCAGGAGTACATCCTTTTCGGCAAAGAATCGAACAAGGGTAACGTCAAGCAGGCCTTTGATTATATCTATACGATCCGCTATACCCTGAATCTGGTGTCCTGCTTCCAGCACTTCTGGAACAATTCAACCATTATTTATATTGCTACGGCGCTCAGTGCGGCGACCTTCGGCATCATTCCGCCCGCAGCTTTCAAGGTCGTGCTGCTGCTGATGTACACCGCAGCGGAGACCGCGATCGACAATCTGCGCCTCTCCTGCGGCTTCCCGGTGGAGCTGTATAAGACAAAGGCGGACGATTGGGTGATTAATCTGAAGAGAGTTAAGTCTTTCGGAGCGTTCGCGGACATCTTAACGGGAAAGCCTGAAAAGCTGGTCAAAAACAAGAACAACAAGGGCATTTTCTATAGCGACTACATCGCGGTATTCCTTCTGCTGGGTGTGCAGAATGGCGGCAAGCTGCAAACCGCCATGATCCAGCGCACCGGCGAGCTGATGCAGGCCAATCTGCGCCAGAAGGGGCTGGAGGACTTCAGCATGAAAAACTCCAAGGTCTATTTCAGCCTGAATTCTCAGATCCGTGTGCGGCCGCTGATGGTCACCCTCCCTCTCTTCGAGGGCGAAGCCGGCGATATGGAAAGCCGTACCGACTGGTGCACCTACACGGTCAAGATGACCAGAGGATATATATAAACCAACCCATCTACCAACGAACAACGCAAAGGAGCAAACCAAAATGAAAAAAACAATTTCCGTACTGATCCTGATCTTCTGCCTGCTGCTGGCGCTGACGGCCTGCGGCGGCGATACCAAACCCTCCGGCGACCCCGCGCAGCCCGGCGGTTCCGTAAGCTCTGACGAGCCGGGCACGGACACCCCGAGTGAAAAGGTGGATCCGAACGCCCCCATCACCGAAAAACTGCTCCGCAGCCACGCGGCTGCCCCGGCAGAGGACTTCACCTATGACGTGGAAGAGAACGGCATCAAGATCAGAAACTACACGGGAAATGACACCGTGGTGGTTATCCCGGCGGAGATTGAAGGCAAGCCGGTTACGGCGCTCCATAATTATGTATTTGCCAATGACTCCCCGGTGCGGGCAGTGCTGATTCCGGAGAGCGTTAAAGAAATTGAAGAGGTATTTACCAACAATGAAACGGTGGAACTGGTCATTTGCGAGGGTGTGACAAGAACGCTGGGGCTGACCTT
>CABSBF010000055.1 GCA_902475855.1 uncultured Eubacteriales bacterium | reverse complement strand
TGTGTATGTTTACTACAAGATAAATAATTCGCAGCAGTTTACTTGACGGCAAACCGCTGCTGCGGTTTCATGGTTTACATAATACAGTTAACATAAAATATGTGCATAATAGACAAAAAATAGAAAAAACACAAAATAGTATTGAAATCACGGAGAATTTAGAGTATAGTATCAATCACAGAGAGAAAAAAGTTGGTAGAAATAATATTTTTGGCATAAATTGTGACTGCGTTCCGTTTCTGCCACAAGATATAGTTCCGGACTGGAGACGGTCGTTATGAGTGCTGATTCCCGTCCGGCTAGCTTCCGTACTGCCGGCGATTTGAGCAGCATGTTTTTTGTGCTGGCTTTCTTTGCCGGCGCTCTTTGCGGCTTTTTGCTGCTGCGGGACGTGCTTTCTTTCTCAGACGCTTTTCGGAATGAGGCATTCCTCATTGGGTCCGGAAACGCGGAGCAGATATTCCTTCCTGCGGCGGTCTTTTCTGCCGCTCTGCTGGTTGGCTGTGTAAAGTTGCTGCGGCCATTGCTGATAGGAGCTGCTTTTTTGGGAGCAATGTCTGCGGCGTTCAGTTCCGGGATCAACTGGCTTGCCTTTGGGATTCCGGGGCTCTGGTTATCTGCCTGGCTGCTTCTTCCGAGAATGCTTCTGTTTTCCGTGCTTGCAGTATGGCTGTTTTCCACGCAAGCTGGATTTTTTCGCCGGATTTGCCTGAGTATGACAATGCCGCTGCTGTTTTCGATGCAGTATATACTGTTTCCTTATTTTGTTGTGCCGATGATCCAAATGATGAAATGAGAAGGTAATGTAGGATGGTCAATCTTGTGTCTGCGTATGAAAGCTATCTTTTGAATATGAAGCACGCATCCGCGAACACGGTGGCCTCTTACTTGCGTGACATTCGGCAGTTTAATGCCTATCTTTCGGATGTGGAGGAGCTGCCGCTCAATTCGTGCGACCGTGAGGCAATCTGCCGTTATGTACAGCACCTGACCAATGCCGGGAAGTCGCCTGCAACGATCTCGCGCTCTGTGGCCTCTCTCAAGAGTTTCTATCGCTTTTGCGTGGAGGCCGGTCTGGCTGCGGAAAATCCCGTACATAATATTCCCCAGCCGAAGGCGGAGAAGAAGCTCCCGCAGATCCTGACCGGCCGTGAGGTCGAGCTGCTGCTGGAACAGCCAAAGTGCGTGGACGTCAAGGGATACCGGGATAAGGCCATGTTGGAGCTGCTTTATGCAACCGGAATGCGTGTGAGCGAGATGATTGCTCTGAATGTTTCCGATGTCAGTCTGGCCGGCGGTTTTGTCAAGTGCGAGAGTCATGATAAGTTTCGCATTATCCCCATCTATCCTGCGGCAATCAAGGCGCTCAGCGTATTCCTGACAGATATCCGTCCCAAGATGGTGTCCGATCCGACGGAAGAAGCGCTTTTTGTGAATCTCAGCGGAGAGCGGATGACCCGTCAGGGCTTCTGGAAGATCATCAAGCACTATCAGCAGATGGCGCAGATTGACAAGGATATTACCCCGCACACCCTTCGCCACAGCTTCGCGGCACATCTGCTGGAAAATGGTGCTGATCTGCACTCACTTCAGGAAATGCTGGGGCACAGCGATATTTCCTCCACACAGATCTATACGCAGGTCATCAAGCAGAATCTGAAAAACGTCTACAACAAATATCATCCGAGAGCGTAATGATAGCCTGTGAGGTATTGCAGACTGTTCATAAAAGTCCCCTGTGACCGTCAGGCCACAGGGGACGTCCAATTTATGCAAGCTCTTTCAGCTCACGGTAAAGTCCGATTGCTGCCCGGCAGCCGTATTCCTGCGCGACCTTCAGGCGCAGACGCAGTGTTTCCGCTGTGTCAAAATAATACAGCTCATCCCCGCGCATTTCGAGCTCACAGCAGGCATAGGGAAGGGTTCGCCTGCATGCTCTCCTCCTGCGCTGCGGCAAGGCCTGATGCCATGGAATGAGCTCCAGACACCATCCGGCAGGGTAGGAACCGCCTTTTGCTTCCAGATATCGCGCCCAGTGATTGCACGGCCGGACGCGCGAGAGAACGCAAATGCTCTCCGGCGCCAGTGCATGATAGGGCTCAGGCAGAAAAAGCGGTACCATTTGCGGCAGCCGTGCCTGTAAGCCGCGGACGAGCGCACGGTGCAGCGGTGTTTGCGGTCGCACAAAGTCGAAAAAGCACCCCTGACCGCAGACATCAGCCAACATGTCCAGCACGTGCGGTTCCGGTGTTTTCTGCGGCAGAAACGCATCGTCTATGACTGCCAACGCAGGAATTCTGTCCGGCGGCTTGCGGATGCTTCCGTCCGGATAAAGGCCGAAACCGGTTAACGCCCGGTCGTGCCTTTTCGGAATTGTTACAATTTCTTCATAATCTGCGGCAAAATAGAGGGGAATAGACAATAGACAAACCTCCGTTCCGGTGGTATAATATCACAAGATTATTTATGGAAATGTTGGGTAGATTATGCTGTCTTTTTTACCGAGATTTCTGTTCCGCCGTTTGACGGACATCACGCCGGAGTTTTTGCTCAGCCGCGGAATAGATCTGCTGTTGATGGATTTTGACAACACGATGCTCCCGTACACGACGGATCAGCCGGATCAGCCATTGCTTGACTGGATCGCCGGCATGAAAGCCGCCGGGGTGCGGCTTTGCATTGTTTCCAACAGCAAGCGCCGCCGCGTGCCGGATTTTTCTGAAAAATACGATGTGGACTGCGTCACGCGTGCAAAGAAGCCACTTCCCAGAGGAATCCGCGAAGCGCTTCAGCGCTATGGTGCGTCCAGGAAGGAAACTGCTCTCGTCGGCGATCAGACTTTTACGGATACGCTGGGGGCGAATCTCGCGGGGATTACCTCCGTTCAGGTTCGCTCCATCCATAATCATACATTCTGGCTGAAACTGCGCCATATATTTGAGGTGCCGTTCCTCGCCATGGCTAAGAAAAGGAGAATTACATCATGACCAATCTTGAAAAGTACCGTTCCCTTTTGAAAGAGTCCCCGGACGGCCTGCTGCTGACCTCGCGCTACAACCGGATGTATGCTGCGGAGTTTGACATTGCAGAAGGTGTTGCGATTGTCAGCAAGGCTGGAGCGCGCTATTTCACGGATAGCCGCTATATTGAATCTGCACAGAACAACATCAAGAACTTCGAGGTGATTGATATTGTCACCCGCGGCGGCTATGTTGCCTGCCTGAATGAAGCAATTGCGGATTTTGGAATTCAGAGCCTTGGTTATGAGGAGGATTATCTCACTGCCGGAGAATTCCACAACTACGAAGAGGCTTTACACGCCACACTTGTGCCGGCTCAGAAACCGCTCAACGCCTTCCGCGCAAGCAAGGAGCCGTGGGAGATCGACCGGATGGTAAAGGCACAGGAGATCACTGACAGAGCGTTCACAGAAATCTGCACCCGCATTCATGAGGGAATGACGGAGAAGGAGCTGTGCGCCGAGCTGATCTACTGCCTGTATAAAAACGGCGCTGATGGCCTTTCCTTCGACCCAATCGTTGTTTCCGGGCCGAATACGAGTATGCCGCACGGCGTACCCGGCGACCGCAAGCTCCAGATGGGAGATTTCATCACGATGGATTTCGGCGTGCTGTATCAGGGCTACTGCTCCGATATGACCCGTACCGTTGCACTGGGCTATGCCACGGATGAAATGAAGCAGGTCTATAACACGGTGCTTCAGGCGCAGCTTGCCGGTCTTGCAATCAGCAGGGCGGGCGTAAGCGGCAAGGCGGTTGATACTGCCGCGCGCGATGTGATCACAAAGGCTGGTTACGGAGAATACTTCGGCCACAGCTATGGCCACAGTGTGGGCCTGGAAATTCACGAAGCACCCAACTGCAACCAGCGCAATACCGAGCCCATGCCGCTGCATGCGGTCTGCTCTGCTGAACCCGGTATCTATCTGCCCGGCAAATTTGGCGTGCGCATCGAGGATGTGGCTGTTTTTGAGGAGAATGGCTGCCGCGATATCACCCACAGCCCGAAAGATTTGCTGATTCTGTGATGGAAATTCAGGAAAAGGGTTGAAATTTTCATACGCATCGGTTAAAATATGTTTGTATTTTATGAATCATTTTTCCCACAGAGGGGGAAAATAGGAGGACAAGCAATATGATTTCTGTCAGCGATTTTAGAAACGGCGTTACCTTCGACATGGACGGCAAGGTCATGCAGATCATTGAATTCCAGCACGTCAAGCCCGGCAAGGGCGCAGCTTTCGTTCGCGTAAAAATGCGCAACGTGATCACCGGCGGCGTGACGGAAACGACCTTCAACCCCAATGACAAGTATCCCACCGCTTATATTGAGCGCCGCAAGATGGACTATTCCTACAACGACGGCGACCTGTACTACTTCATGGACAATGAGACTTACGAGATGACTCCGGTCAATGCCGACATCCTCGACCCCAGCTTCCGCTTTGTCAAGGAGAACGACCAGTGCACCGTTCTGTCCTATAAGGGCAGCGTTTTCAGCGTTGAGGCGCCGAACTTTGTCGATCTTGAAGTCACCAAGACTGAACCGGGTCTGGCAGGCAACACCGCAACCAATACCCTCAAGCCCGCGACCGTCGAAACCGGCGCGGAGGTTCGCGTTCCCCTCTTTATTAACGAAGGCGACAAGATTTCCATTGACACGCGTACCGGCGAGTATCTTGGCCGCGCCAAGGCCTGATCGGACGCCTACGGAAAGGAGTACGACATGACACTCTCTGAAAAATCCGCATATCTGAAGGGCCTGATGGACGGCCTGGACCTCAGCAAGGAGACCCCGGAGGGAAAGATGATCTCTGCTATCGTCGATCTGCTGCAGGACATGACTTCCTCCATCAGCGATCTGGAGGAAAACGCGATTGCGGTTTCCGACGAACTGGATGAGATCGAGGATGATCTGGATGCCATCGAAGAATTCCTGATGGACGAGGACGATGATGAGGAAGATGACGACGACATCGACTTTGCTGATGACAACGGCGACGACTTCGCCTATGACGATGACGCTGCTTACGAGGTGACTTGCCCGAAGTGCGGCGAGACCACGACGGTTGATGAGCAGACGCTTCTCAATGAGTCCATCCACTGCCCGAAGTGCGGCGAGCTTCTTGAGTTTGAGTTCGACGCTGACGACGAGCTGTAACAGTAAGAAAAGTGAATTACCGCATTAAAATCACCGCCTTCGGATATCCGAAGGCGGTGATTTTATGTGGAGGGACAAATCAAAAACTCTCCGTATGTTTTATTCCATATACGAAGAGCATTTGATTTGTGGGCCCGCAAGCGGGATTTTTATTTGTTTTTCGGGCGGAAGACGGCGTTCAGAATCAGAACGCACAGCATGATGAGAAGAATCACAAGGAAGATGGCGCCCCAGCCCTGACCCATGAGCTTGAGAGATTCCTCCCATGTGGCCGGACGGTCGGCGACCTCCGCAGCAGAGGCAAGGTATTGATACAGCATGGAAAGACCTCCTTAGTGGATCAAATAGACAAGGCTCATGATCAGGCCGCCTGCGATGACGGAAGCGATCTGGCCGGATACGTTCACGCCGATGGAATGCATCAGCAGGAAGTTTTGCGGATCCTCCTTCAGACCCATTTTATGCACAACACGCGCGGACATGGGGAAGGCGGAAATTCCGGCAGCGCCGATCATGGGGTTGAGCTTTTTCCCCTTTGGAAGGAAAATGTTGATGAACTTTGCGACCAGCACACCGCCCGCGGTATCAAAGATGAAGGCGACCAAGCCGAGTCCCATGATCATCAGGGTTTCCAGGCGGAGAAATTCATTTGCGTTCATCTTTACGGCAATGGTAATGCCGAGGAAGAGCGTGACGAGATTCGCCAGAACCTTCTGCGCGGTTTCAGAGAGAGAGTTCAGCACGCCGCATTCGCGGATCAGATTGCCGAACATCAGGAAGGCAATGAGTTCAACGGCCTTGGGGGCAAAAATGCCGGTGATGATGGTGATCACGATGGGGAAGAGAATTTTTGTGGTTTTGGACACGTTTTTCGGTTCGTATGTCATCCGAATCATGCGCTCCTTTTTTGTGGTGAGGAGCTTGATCACGGGAGGCTGAACCATAGGTACCAGCGCCATATAGGAATAGGCTGCAACTGTGATTGCACCGATATAGCTGCTTCTGAGGGCGTTGGCAACGACCAGAGCGGTCGGGCCGTCCGCCGCGCCGATAATCGAAATGGATGCGGCATCGTTGATATTGAAGCCGCAGAGACTTGCCATAAAGAAGGTAAAGAAAATGCCGAATTGTGCGGCGGCGCCGAAGATCATCAGCTTCGGATTGGCAAGCAGGGGACCGAAGTCAATCATGGCGCCGATTCCGATGAAAAGAACCAGCGGAAACAGCTCGTTGACGATGCCGTTATTGTAGAGCAGTTCCAGCGTTTTCAGATTCACGATCTCGCCTGCAGCATTGACAATACCGGGCAGATTCATAATGATCGCACCGAAACCGATGGGCAGCAGGAGAGAGGGCTCCATGTCCTTCACGATTGCCAGATAGATCAGTATGCCGCCGATCACCCACATGACCAGCAGCTTCCACCCGCCGCTGACAAACAGGTTTTGCAGATTTTCAAATAAGACTTCCAAAACAGTTCCTCCTAGAAATCAATGGGGAAAATAGCGGACAGCGATGCCGGACGGAACCGACAACGAATAATATAATTATTCTATTGAAAGAAAATACGGATGTCAAGTATTTTACGTACATTTTACATTCAGCATAATCGCGGCGGGGAGTTGATTTCGAATGGACAAACGGAAGAATTTGTGATAGAATAGCAAATATAGAAAAAAGGAGTACAGCGGATGAAAACCGAAGTTCTGGGCGTTTTCTATGACAATGTAACAATGGAAGAAGCACTCAGCCTGGCTCAGAAGCTGCTGGAAAACGGACCGCCAGCATACTGCGTCACGCCGAATGCGGAGATTGCATATGATGCGCTGAAAAACGAGCCGCTGCGGGCGCTCATCAACGCGGCCGGTCTTGTCCTGCCGGACGGCGCGGGCGTGGTGCTTGCGTCCAAGCTTGTGCGCAAGCCGCTCAAGCAGAAGGTTGCAGGGTTCGATTTTGCAATGGCGCTGCTTGCCTATCTTGCGGAAACCGGGAAACGGCTGTATTTGCTTGGCGCGAAGCCCGGCATTGCGGATATTGCAGCGGAAAAACTGCGCGAACGCTATCCGGCGCTCTGCATTTGCGGAACAGCGGACGGTTATTTCAAAGAAGACGCGCAGGTGCTTCAGAAGCTCCGCGAGGCAAACCCTGATGTTGTGTTTGTTTGTCTCGGATCTCCAAAACAGGAGTTTTTCATGCAGAAGTATCTGGCTGAATCTGGGGCGGGGCTGATGATCGGCTTGGGCGGCACGCTGGACGTTGTCGCCGGGACGCTCAAACGTGCGCCGAAGTGGATGCAAAAGCTGCAATTGGAGTGGCTTTACCGCCTGCTGTGTGAGCCACGCCGCTTCGGAAGAATGCTGCGCCTTCCAAAGTATGTCTTCGCAGCTTTGAAAAAGAGATGGAAAGGGTAAACTTTTATGGGAAAGCTGATTGTTTTCGAGGGAACGGACGGCTCCGGTAAATCCACACAGTTCAGGCTTTTGACCGCAAGACTGCAAGCTGAAAAGGTCGATTTCCGCACCATGGTATTTCCGCAGTATTCCGAGCCGTCTTCGGCGCTGATTCGGATGTATCTGGGTGGGGAATTCGGCACGAAGCCTTCGGACGTCAATGCCTATGCCGCTTCTACCTTCTATGCAGTGGATCGCTATGCCTCATATCAGAAGCTCTGGAAGGAATACTACCGACAGGGCGGCCTGATGCTGTCCGACCGCTATACTACATCCAATGCTGTTCATCAGGCATCCAAGGAGCCGCCGGAGCGCCGGGAGGAGTTTTTCCGTTGGCTGCAGGACTTTGAATACAACCGTTTGGAACTTCCAAAACCCGATCTCGTCTTATATCTCGATGTTCCGACGGAACTGACAGACGAAATGCTGCGCAAACGTGAAACAAGCACCCATACGCATGCGGACATCCACGAGCAGAATATGGATTATCTTCGTCAGTGCCGCGAGGTCGGCATGGATGCCGCAAAGCACTACGGCTGGAGCATGATCCACTGCGTCAGGGACGGGAAAATGCGTGCGATTGATGATATTCATGCAGAAATCTACGCACTGGTCAAAAAATGTCTGGAGGGAGCATAATGGTATACGTGATTCTTGGAGCCGGCTTTGAAGAGGCAGAGGCGATCATCCCCTGCGATTTGCTGCGCCGTGCCGGTTTGGATGTAAAGTTTGCCGGAATCGGCGCGCTCTCTGTCACGGGCAGCCACGGCATTACGGTAACTGCGGACTGTATCGTGGAAGACACGGATCTGACCAGAGCGGATATGATCGTTCTGCCAGGAGGCCTCGGCGGTGTAACGTCTATTCGCAAGAGCAGGGAAACGATTCAGGCTGTGCGCCAGATGTATAATGAAGGCAAGTATGTTGCCGCGATCTGCGCTGCGCCGACGGTGCTCGCAAGCCTCGGTATCACGGATGGGAAGCGCGCGGTCTGTTATCCCGGCATGGAAGCGGAAATGGGCAGCGCAAGGATGCAGCCCGGCAGTGCAGTTACGGACGGTACCGTGATCACCGGGTGTGCTGCTGGCACGGCGTTTGACTTTGCCCTGGAGCTGATCCGTGTCCTCCGCGGCGAAGATGCCGCACAGAAGGTGGCTTCCGGCATCGTTTACAAACAGGAGGTATAAGATGTCTGATCGAAACAGAGATTTTGACGAATACGGAGATTCTTCCGAGTTTTATAATATTGACCCTTATCCGCAGGAAGGAGCGCCGGAATCGCAGGCTGACGATTTCAACCCGGATTTTGGTGATGCGTTTGATGATTACGGGGAATACGACGAAACCGCATACACGGAGGAACCGGAAGTGCCGCAAAAGAAAAAGTCGCGCCGGCGCAGAAAGCGCATGGTTCCGCTGTATCTGAAGATCCTTCTCTATGTTGTGATTGTGTCCCTGATTTCTGTTGGCCTCGGATTCGCGGCTTGGGAGTGTGCGGAGGATGTTCTGGCCTTCGGCCGCTCCTCCGATACGGTGCAGGTTACGATTGAAGATGGCGCGACGCTGGATGACATCGCGCAGATGCTTCAGGATCAGGGCCTGATTAAATATCCATGGCTCTTCAAGCTCTACTGCAAATTTACTCACTCTGCCGACTCCATGGCACCTGGAACCTATCAGCTTCAGTATAATTACGACTATCACGCCCTCAACAGCGGTATGCGTAAGAATAGCGCGAACCGCACCGAGGTCACGGTCACGATTCCGGAAGGCAAGACATGCGCGCAGATTTTTGCGCTGATGGAGGAAAAGGGTGTCTGCACCGCAGAGGAACTGAAAAAGTCTGCCGCGAATATGGAATTTGACTACTGGTTCCTTGAGGGAATCCCCTATGGACAGGAAAACCGGCTGGAGGGCTTCCTCTTCCCGGACACCTACTATTTCTACCTGAATGACGATGCGGAACGCGTGCTGAACAAGCTGCTTGCTAACTTCAACCGCAAATTCTCTGAGGATGCACAGGCACAACTAGACACGCTGAATGCCGCGATTGCTGACCGTCTGGCCGCGCGAGGCTACGATGAAAGCTATATCGAGGCAAACAAGCTGACCGTCTACCGCCTGATTACGGTCGCTTCCATGGTGGAGAAAGAAACCGCCGGCGCAAATGAGAGTGCAAACATCGCTTCTGTAATCTATAACCGTCTGTGCCGTCCGGCGGATTATCCCTTCCTGAATATTGACGCCACCGTGATTTATGGCCTTGGCGGAATTACCGGAAACCTGACCTATGAACAGACGCAGATCGACGGTCCGTATAACACCTATACCCGTCAGGGTTTGCCTGTCGGACCGATCTCTAACCCCGGTTTGAACAGCATCTCCGCCGCCCTGAATCCGGCCGATACAAACTATTATTTCTATGCGTTAGACGAATCCACGGGCTACCACCACTTCTCTGAAACCTACGACGAGCACAACCGCTTCCTGGAGAGCCAGAATGGTTAAACCGGAGCTGCTGGCCCCCGCAGGGGATATGGAACGCCTGAAGATGGCGGTGCTCTATGGCGCGGATGCGGTCTATCTTGCCGGAACGAGCTTCGGAATGCGCTCCTTTGCGGGGAATTTTTCCCCGGAGGAGCTGCCGGAAGCTGTGCGCTATGCGCATTCACATGGAGTAAGGGTACATGTTACCGTCAATACCATGCCGCGCGGCAATGAGCTTCCGGCGCTTCCTGCGCACTTGGAGCAGCTCAATTCCTGCGGTGTGGACGCGCTGATCATTGCCGATCTCGGTGTTTTCCGTATGGCGGAGAAATACGCGCCGCGCTGTGAGTGCCATGTTTCTACGCAGGTGAGCATTGCAAATGCTGCCTGCGCCTCGGCATGGTATGATCTTGGTGCAAAGCGCGTCGTCCTTGCCAGGGAACTTTCTCTGGAGGAGATCCGAGCCATCCGGCAGAATACACCGCCGGAGCTGGAACTTGAAACCTTCGCGCACGGTGCGATGTGCGTTTCCTATTCCGGCCGCTGCCTGCTATCCAACTATATGACCGGGCGCGACAGCAACCGGGGCGCCTGCGCACAGCCCTGCCGCTATCAGTATGCGCTGATGGAGGAAAAACGCCCCGGTGAGTACTTCCCGGTTTTTGAAGACGAAAAGGGGACATATATCATGAATTCCCGCGATATGTGCATGATCGATCATATTGCGGAGCTGGCGGAAGCCGGCGTGGATTGCCTGAAAATTGAAGGACGCGCGAAATCTGCCTACTATGCGGCCATTGTCACCGGCGCGTACCGCCATGCGATCGACGCTGCGGCAGCCGGGCAGCCCCTTGATCCGGTTTGGCGTGATGAAGTAGAGCATGTTTCCCACCGGCACTATTCAACCGGATTTTTCTTTGGCCAGCCGGGACAGTATTATCAGAGTTCCCGCTATATCCGCCAATGGCAGGTCTGCGCCATTGTGGCGGACTGTGATGCAGAAGGCAACGCCACCTTGTCGCTGCGCAACAAGTTTGCGGCAGGGGATGAAGTGGAACTGGTCGGTCCGAATTTCAGGCCAATTTCATTTGCAGCACCTCTGATGCAGGATATGGACGGTAATGAACTGATCGAGCCGCGGAATCCGCAGATGCTGTTCCAAATGCGGCTTCCAAAGCAGGCGCCGTCATTCAGCATCCTCCGTCATGCAGTGGAGCTTTCCCCAGAATAAACTGAACCGTGGCAGGTGACTGCCACGGTTTTGATGATTTGTTGTAGGCCGGTTTCTTTTGCACTTTCCGGAAAAAGAATTGTACCTAGTCTGAGTTTTTCTATTACTTCCGGGCGAACGCACATTTTTTGATAGGCTGACACAGCCTGCCGCTATTTTTCCGGAATATATGGTTGACAAATCACGATACCTATGCTAAAATATTCAAGCAACATTCGGAGAGATGTCCGAGCGGTTTAAGGAGCTGGTCTTGAAAACCAGTGACCCGGCAACGGGCCGTGGGTTCGAATCCCACTCTCTCCGCCAGCTTTCTCCTTTTATATTGTGTTTTGATTCGGAGTGATACCCAAGAGGCCGAAGGGGCTCCCCTGCTAAGGGAGTAGGCGTGTAAAAAGCGCGCGAGGGTTCAAATCCCTCCTTCTGCGCCACGAACTGGGTCATTACGATGACCCAGTTCGCGTTTATATGAGGATATTTGGAGAGTTACCGAAGCGGTCATAACGGG
>CABSBF010000054.1 GCA_902475855.1 uncultured Eubacteriales bacterium | reverse complement strand
TTGTGCGCTCTTTTTTCGCCTGCGGATGACACCATGTAGTTTCGGTGTCTTCTAAATCTGAATAGCCGCCGGTATACAGGGAGGCAAAAATTTAAGGAGGTGCCGACATGCGAGTAAAGATCACTCTGAGATGCAACGAATGCAAGCAAAGAAACTACAACACGATGAAGAACAAGAAGAACGACCCCGACCGTCTCGAAATGAAGAAGTATTGCAGGTTCTGCAGAAAGCATACCGTTCATACCGAAACAAAGTGATGAAAGGGTGAAAACAATGGCAGAAACGAATAAAAAACCGAATTTCTTCGTCCGCACCGGCAAGCGTCTTGCCAAATGGTTCCGCGAAATGAAGAGCGAGCTGAAGAAGGTCGTCTGGCCCTCCGGCAAGCAGCTTCTGAACAACACCCTTGTCGTTCTCGTTTCCGTTCTGATCGTCGGCATCATTGTTTGTCTGTTCGATCTTCTGGCCGGCTTTGGCATTGACCTGCTTGGCAAACTGTTCTGATCGCCATGGCAGAAGGTGCAAAGTGGTATGTTGTTCATACCTATTCCGGTTATGAAAACACCGTAAAAGCAACCATTGAAAAGACAGTTGAAACGCGCCAGCTTCAGGACATCATCCATCAGGTTTCCATTCCGATGGAAACCGTCACCGAGATCACGGACAACGGCCCCAAAACCTACGACCGTAAGGTTTTCCCCGGCTACGTTCTGATCAAGATGGTCATGACGGATGAAGCCTGGTACATCGTCAAGAATGTCCGCGGCGTCACCGGGTTTGTCAGCTCCGGCACCAAGCCCACGCCTCTGACGGAAGACGAGGTCTATCAGCTCGGCGTTGAGAAGCGAGAAGTCGTCGTCGGCTATGCCGTTGGCGATACCGTCCGCGTCATGGACGGCCCGCTGACCGGATTCAACGGCCTTGTCGAAATGCTCGACATTGAAAAGAACAAGGTTCGCGTGACCGTTTCCATGTTCGGCCGCGAAACCCCCGTCGAGCTGGAGCTCGATCAGGTCGAAGCCGTTTCCGACTGATCCGGCAGTAAAACGTGGGAGGGGTTCTCCCCGCCAAAAATACGCTCCTGCGTATCACCACATTCTATTTGGAGGTGCTTATCATGGCACAGAAAGTTACTGGTTATATCAAGCTTCAGATTCCTGCTGCGAAGGCTACCGCGTCGCCCCCCGTCGGCCCGGCTCTTGGTCAGCACGGCGTCAATATCGCACAGTTCATCAAAGAGTTCAACGAGCGCACGAAGGATCAGGCCGGTTTCAAGATTCCGGTCATCATCACGGTCTATGCCGACCGCAGCTTCTCCTTCGTAACCAAGACTCCTCCGACCCCCACCCTCATCCTCAAGACCATCGGTCAGGACAAGGGCTCCGGCGTTCCCAACAAGGATAAGGTCGGCACCATCACCACCGCACAGGTTCGCGAGATCGCTGAGAAGAAAATGCCCGACCTCACCGCCGCCACCATCGAGGCTGCGATGAGCCAGGTTGCAGGCACCTGCCGCAGCATGGGTATCGCTGTTGTCGACTGATTACAGTCGCATATGTGGGAGGATTATTCCGCATCACCACTTTAAGGAGGATTTAACAAGTGTTTAGAGGTAAAAAATATAAAGATAGCGCGAAGCAGATTGACCGCTCCGTGCAGTATGAAGTTCCCGATGCGCTGGCACTGGTCGTGAAGACCGCGCCGGCCAAGTTCGACGAGACTGTCGAAATCCACATCAAGCTTGGCGTTGACTCCCGTCACGCTGATCAGCAGGTTCGCGGCGCCATCGTTCTTCCGAACGGCACTGGTAAGACCCGCAAGGTTCTTGTCTTTGCAAAGGACGCCAAGGTTGACGAAGCCAAAGAGGCCGGCGCTGACTATGTCGGCGGCATGGAGCTCGTGGAAAAGATCACCAAGGAAAACTGGTTCGACTTCGATGTCGTTGTCGCTTCCCCGGATATGATGGGTATCGTCGGTCGTCTTGGTAAGGTCCTCGGCCCGAAGGGCTTGATGCCTTCCCCCAAGGCCGGTACCGTCACTCCGAACGTCGCCGCTGCGGTCAAGGAGATCAAAGCCGGTAAGATCGAGTACCGTCTTGACAAGACCAACATCATCCACTGCCCCATCGGCAAGGTTTCCTTCGGTGCTGAAAAGCTGACCGAAAACCTGAACACTCTGCTCGGCGCCGTCATCAAGGCAAAGCCGGCAGCAGCCAAGGGCCAGTATATCCGTTCCTGTGTCGTCGCCTCCACCATGGGCCCCGGCATCAAGGTCAATACTGCAAAGCTGTAATTGTAAAAGCTCCCGGATTTCTCCGGGAGCTTTTTCTGTCCTCAGCCGCTCTTTTCATTTGAAAAGAGCGGCTGATTTACAGCATCAGATTTAAAAGCATACAGAGAGATGCACCGAAGGCCGTCGGGAGCAATATGGACAGAATCGTCCAGCGCAGGCTCCCCGTTTCCTTGCGGATAGTCATCAACGTAGTCGTACAGGGCCAGTGAAACAGGAAAAACACAAGCGTGCAGAGAGAGTTCTGCCAAGTCCAACCGTGCTGCATCAGGATTGCTCCCATCGCCGCCGTACTCTCCGTTCCATACCCGCTGCCCGCTGTCAGGATCATCATCAGAATCGGCAGAACGAGCTCATTTGCCGGGCTTCCCAGCACAAACGCCATGAGTGCCGCACCGGTCATGCCCATTGCACCCGCCGGCGCGTTTAGAAAGCTCGCCGCAGATTGAAGCATAGATGCTCCGCCGACGCGCACATTGGCCAGCAGCCAGATCACGAGCCCCGCCGGTGCAGCGACCGCCACGGCGCGGCCAAGAACAAACAGGGTACGATCCCTGACCGAACGCACAATCACCTGCCAGATGCGTGGGCGGCGGTAAGGCGGCAGTTCCAGCGCAAAGGAAGAGCTCTCCCCGCAGAGCACCGTGCGGTGCAGCAGCGCGGACGCTGCCAGCGTCATCAGCACGGACAGCAGCACGCACCCTGTCAGGCAGAGCGCCCCCAGCAGTGAAGAGCCACCGGAAAAGCTCAGACCGATCAAAAAGATCAGTGCCGGAAAACGCCCGTTGCACGGAACAAAGGCGTTGGTCAGGACAGCGATCTTTCGCTCCCGTGGAGAGTCGATGATGCGGCAGCCAATTACCCCTGCCGCATTGCAGCCGAAGCCCATGCACATTGTCAGCGCCTGCTTGCCGCAGGCACCGGCGCGGTAAAAACCGTGATCCATCAAAAATGCCACGCGGGGCAGATAGCCGAAGTCCTCCAGAATCGTGAATATCGGGAAAAAGATCGCCATGGGCGGCAGCATCACGGAAACGACACGTGCAGTCGTGGCGTAGATGCCGTCCAGCAATGCGCCCTGTATCTCCTTTGGCAGTCGAAGCGCATCTCCAACGCGGCACAGAAGCAGCCCCAACCGGTCAAAACACCATTGTAGTCCTTCGGACGGATAATTCGCTCCGGCAATCGTCAGCCAGAACACACCGAGCAGCAGCACCAGCAGCACAAGATAGCCAAAAAAGGGATGCAGCAGCGCACTGTCCAACCGCTGTGTCAGTGTGCGCCCTTTTTTGGACGGTGTCTCCTGTGCCACTCCCGCCAGTTTCTCTGCACGGTGTACAAAGCCGCGTGCGATTTCATCTGATTCTTCCTCCGTCTCTCCCCGAATGCGGCCGCTTCCCGTCTTTGGCAGCGGATAGAAGCCGTCGCAGACCTCACGCACCGCCTCCTGCAGCTTTGCAATTCCCTCTCCCGATCCTGCGGAGGCGGGAACGACCGGTACCCCCAGAGCGCACTCCAGCGCATGTGCATCGACCGACAGTCCCAGCCGCGCCGCTTCGTCCATCAGATTGACACAGAGCACGACCCTCGGCGTCAGCTCCAGCACTTGCAACGCCAGACACAGCGTCCGTTCCAGGCATGTCGCATCGCAGATTACTACCGTGCAGTCTGCGCCGCCCTCACGCAAAAAGCGTTCCGCCACCTCTTCCTCCTGTGAACGACTGACCAGAGAATATGTCCCGGGCAGATCTGCCAGCCGGTAGGATGTTCCCTTATACTCATAGCTTCCCTGTGCCAACTCCACCGTCTTGCCGGGCCAGTTTCCCGTATGCTGGTTTAGTCCGGTCAATGCGTTAAAGAGTGTACTTTTGCCTACGTTGGGATTTCCCGCAAGTGCCACCAGCTTCACGTTCCTACCACCTCCACACAGATGCGGGCGCTGTCCTCCCGGCGCAGCGCGACCATCGTTCCGCGGAAGCTGAAAATTACAGGATCTCCCGTAAGCGCCCGGCGAACGCAGCACACCCGCGTTCCCTCGATCAGCCCGAGGTCAAGCAGTCTCCGCCGGATCGCACCGCCGAGCAGCAGCGCCGTAACGTTCGCACACTGTCCGGCGGAAAGGCGGTTCAAAGTCATTCCACCTTCCTCCCTTCCGTACAGTCTATACCGACAGATGGGGTTTTGTGCCTTTTTCTGTCTGTCCTGCACAGACGGCTTCGCCACAGCATAAACCATATAGACAGACTGACAGGAGGCAATGCCATGACTACCACCTTTTTTCTCGGTGCCTGCACGCCGCAGGGTTTTCTATCTCACTATGATTCCCTTTTTGACGAGCTGGAACAACTTCATATCATCAAGGGCGGCTCCGGCTGCGGCAAATCCACCTTCATGCGCAGAATCGGCAAAGAAGCAGAAGCGCGCGGAGTGGATGTTTCCTACATTCTCTGCTCCTCCGATCCGGAATCTCTCGATGGGGTGCTTCTCCCCGGGCTTTCTCTGGGTTTTGTGGACGGAACCGCACCGCACGTGCTGGAACCGCGTCTGTGCGGCGGCAGCGCCAATTATCTCAACTTCGGAGAGTTCTACGATGCCGGACTCCGCGCAAATGAGGCAGAAATCCGGCAGGCTCAGCAGGAAAATGCTGCACAGTATCCGCATGTAACAGCCTGTCTTGCCGCCGCCGACAAGCTGCTCGACTCCGTGCGCACCGCAAGGGACTGCTTCGCCTGTGGTGAAGAGCTTCATGCCATTGCGGAGTGTCTTTCGCTTTCGGCGCTGAAACCTCTGGGAGACCATCCAATCTGCAAAAAGCGCTTTCTGGAAGCCGTCACGCCCGCAGGGGGCTGGCTCTGCGCCGAAAGTGCCGCTGCACTCTGCGAGCGAATCTATCTGCTGCGCGACGACTATCTCCTTGCGCCGCAGCTTCTGGAGCTGCTTCTGCGGCGTGCGCAGTCTCTCGGCCATGAATGTATCGTCTGCTATTCTCCCCTACAGCCACAAGGGGCGCCTGCACATCTGCTGATTCCCAGCGCCGGAGCCGCCTTTCTCTGCGATACCGCCGCGCATCCATACGAAGGCGACACTTTCTGCCGCCTCGACCTGAATTCCTGTCTGCCGCCGGAGCAGCGGCATGAACTGCAATTCTGTCTGGATACGACGCGCTCTCTCCTGCGCCGTGCTGTAATGCATATGCAGAAGGCCAAACGTCTGCATGATCGGATTGAGCTTCTCTGCCGCCCCTTTGTGGACTTTTCCGCCGTAGACCGGCTGACGGAAGCTTCCATCACCCGGATTTTCGGATGAAGAAGCCCGCCGGCTGAGCCGGCGGGCTTTTAGTCAGAGTCAGCGGATAAAATTGGTTCTTACGCCCGACTCGTACTGCGGCGGCGTAACGCCTGCCTGACGGCCGGCTTCGATGCATTTGAGCAGCCACGCCATATTCTCCGCAAGCGTGCGCATCGTCTGCATTCCCTCCTCGTCCCGCAGGACTTCCTCCGGGCAGTTTCCATGCACCTGATTCCAATACTGCGAAGTCACAATGGGCATGGAGTTAATGCCGAAATACTTGAGCAGACGGTCATAACTGGAGCTTGCACCCCCGCGGCGGCAGGAGACGATTGCCGCGCCAGGTTTCCCCTTAAGTTTGGCCGAAGCGCAGTAGAACAGGCGGTCAAGGAAGGCTGTGCACTGTCCGCACGGTCCGGCGTAATAGACCGGAGCGCCAATGACCAACGCGTCAAACTCGTCCAGGCGCGCAGCAAGCTCATTCACGCCGTCGTTAAAGACGCAGCCGCTGCCGTCCTTACATTTGCCGCAGGCAATACAGCCTGCGACCGGCTGTGTGCCGATCTGATAGAGCTCGGTTTCCAGACCGTGCCTGCGGAGCTGCTTCTCGACCTCGCACAGCGCCGTATAAGTACATCCCGCATGATGAGGGCTGCCATTGAATAGTAAGACTTTCATATTATTCCCTCCGTTTTTTCTTTTATCATACCGCATTGACCCGGAGAAATCAATTGAAAAAAGCGCGGCAGAATGGTATGATGAACACAAAAAGGAGGTGCAGCCATGAAAAAGAAACTCCGGCTCCCCGCGTGGGGGGCTGTGCTCGTGCTGATTGCAGGCACACTGCTTTTTACTGCTGCCGCACTTCTGATTCAGCCGGGCAGAACCGTTGTGCTTTTGCAGCATTTTGCGGAGCAGCCTCTGCTGCTTCTTCTGAATTGCCTGCCCGCGCTGTTGCTTGCGCTGCTGCTGTGGTTCCTGTGCGGAAACCCGTTCTATGCCGCAGCTGGAGCAGGTCTGATCGTCGATATTTTGTCTTATGTCAACCTCGTTAAGACAGGCTGCCGCAATGATCCCCTTGTTCCCGCTGACCTTGGTCTTTTGCGTGAGGCGCTGACTGCCACGCGGGAATATGCACTTGATCTGCATCCGAAGGCACTGGCCGGGCTCCTCCTTCTTGCCGCAGCGGTCGGATCGCTCGGTGTTTTCTTCCGCTGTCCAAAACTGCGCCGAGTCTTCAGGCTCTCCGGCGCGACAGCAATTCTTCTTGCCGGCTTCTGGGCAATGTCCGGACTCTATACCAACCATTCGCTTTTCATGCGTCTTGCCCCGGATGTCGACAAGGCCAATGTCCCCCTGACCTATGAAAGCTGTGGCTTTCCCTACTGCTTTCTGGCAAATTACGGCCGATATACGATTCAAAAGCCAGCAGACTATTTTCCTGAGGAGTTTGAGCGGCTTCAGCAATCCGATAAAATGCCGGAACTTTCCGCACAGGTGCAGCCGAATGTGCTGTTCGTCATGTGCGAGGCCTACAGCGATCTTTCGGAGGAAGCTGTCTTTTCCTGGAAGCAGGAAGACGATCCGTTTTACGGTTTCCGGCAGGTTGCCGATTCCGGCCGCGCCGTGAGCGGTCATCTGGTCGTGAACAATTTCGGTGCAGGCACCGCAAATACGGAATTCGATGTGATGACCGGCATCGCCACAGAGCAGCTCGGCGTCAATTCCGCTTTCCGCGCCGTGCGGCGCAATCTGAATTCCCTGCCTCGTGCTTTCAGCCGAGTGGGCTACAGCACCTATTTTCTCCATCCCGGTTACCGCTGGTACTATAACCGGGAAAGCGTCTACGGTTATCTCGGCATTGAGGACTGTGTTTTCGCAGATGCCTTTTCCGAGTCAGATTACAAGGGGCCAACCGTTTCCGATGCAGCCTTTCTCGACCGCCTGATCGCCGATCTGGATGCACGTCTGGTAGGGAACACACCTATTTTTGCCTTCGGCGTGACCATTCAGAATCATCAGTCCTACACCTATGCAAAATACGGCGAAGTGCCGCCGCTCTCCGTCAGTGTGGAGTTGACTGCGGAGGAAACGGAAGCACTTTCCGTCTATTTACAGGGGGTACGGGATTCCTCCGCCATGCTTTTGCGGCTGACGGAATACCTCGATTCTCTGGAGGAACCCTTCCTTCTGGTCTTTTGGGGCGACCACCGTCCTGCGCTTTTGAAGGATTTCGGAGCCTATCGCGCACTGGGACTCTCCATGGATGGCCTGGAGGCCTACAAAACGCCTTATCTTCTCTGGGCAAACCGCGCCTATGCCACATCCTGCAATTTTTCCGTGCTGGATCTGCCGGAAACGATGAACGCAAATTATCTGGGTGCCGCCGTCTATGAGCTTGCCGGCTTGAGTGGGGTGGATCCTTATTTCGACGAGTTGGAGGACATTCGCCGCACCATTCCCGTTGCCGCGCACGATGTATGCCTGGCCGGGGACGGCAGTCTCCTGACACCGGCGCAGAACCGTCTGATCGAGCGCTTGTCCCAGTGGGCCTATTACCGGATAAAAGACGAAATATTAATAAAATAGGCATGGGAGTGTTTTACATTCCCATGCCTATTATTTACATTCTCCGGATGTCACTGCCGGCAAATTTCAACAGGCGGTAGGTTCCCAGCACACGCGAGGCGATCTGCGGAGAGTAGCGTCCCTCCAGCGCCTCCGGCGCGAGATTCGTTGAAATGATTGTCGCCCGATTATCCATCATGCGGGTATTGACAACATTGTACAGGGCAGAGATCGTAAACTGCGTGGTCATCTCCGTACCGAGATCGTCGATAATCAGAAGATCGCAGGCGAGGTACTTGCGGCTCAGGCCGCGGTGCTCTTCCCCGCCAAATTTTTCGGTCTCAAAATCAGAAAACAGACGAATGGCCGTCTCATAGACCACACTGTAGCCGCGATCTGCCACCTGCCGTGCAATGCAGGCAGACAGGAAGGTCTTGCCCAGGCCGGTCGCGCCGGAAAAAAGCAGATTTCCCGCCTGCGGTGTGAAATTCTGCGCATAGCGGCGGCAGATATTAAAATTTGACTGCATCAGCTTGCGCGGGCTGACGCCCAGCTTTTCGTCATAAAGGTCGGAGTACACATCCAGCCGGAAGCTGTCAAAGCTCTCCCGCCCGCTGCCGAGCAGACTTGTCAGCTCTTTTTTCTGTTCCTGACGGCACAGCTCGCGCAGGCAGGAGCACATCTGGTTTCCCTCATAGCCCGTACCGCCGCATTTTGCACAGACCGGCGCGTCATCAAGATAGCCCTCCTCAAAATCTCCTGCCTCCAGAATCCATTCACGTTCCTGCTGAAGTGCCAGATTTTTTTCACGGATCTGTGCAATGGCCTCGGCCGGATCCTCTCCGCGGCGCAATGTGGCGGCCATGAGCTGTGCCATGGTCATTTGCAGTTCACGGTCGATCTCCTGCAAGCGGGGGTAGCGCGCATATGCCTCACGGCGGTGCGCCTCGTTTTCACGTTCCCGCTCCTGCTTCGCCTGCTCCAGGCGCTCACGCGCCCGCCGCAGAATCTGTTCGCTGTAGCCCATGTCAGTCCTCCTGTCCCTCAGCCAGTGCACGCGCCACCGCCTGCCGCTCCAACTCGGAGAGTGCATCGTCATGGCGCTGATAGCCGCCGTTCTGTTTCCGCTGCGGACGGGTGGGCGCGGTGTCGCCCTGCTCGATTTCCTGCGGCGTGTGCAGATTTTTCCCGTGCCATTCCTTGAGGATGGAATTCATGTAGTTCCACTTCAGTCCGCCGGTTCGCAGGCAGGTCCGTTCGTAGGCCATCAGGATGACCTCGTCGGAAAAGCCCATTTCAATCCATTGCGCAAGGTACAGCTCTTCTGCCTGTGTCAGACGACGCTGGTCGATCTGGAGCATCAGCCGAAGCTGCTGAATGCGAGTATGTACCTGCAATCGAGTTTGGACGTAGTATGAGGCGGTTTCCAGTGTGTCTATTCCTTCATCCGCCCAGTGGTAAGCCTCTTTCTCAATCATACGCATTGAGGGCGTGCGGACGCCGCGTCTGCGGCTGCGCTCGATGCAGTAGCTCAGGAGGAGGCCGACGACCTCCGTCGGCAGGCGGAGATAATCCGTCAGTGACAAGAGCGTTTTCAGTTCCTCCGTGGAAAGCGTCCGGCCCAGCCGCCGCTGCGCTTCTCCGATCAGCTTGGCAAATTCTCCATGCTCATCACGCGTTCTGCGGCGGACATCCTCCTCCGTATAGACAGGCGGCTCCGGCGCAACGTGCCGCTGCACGGTTTCCTGCCAAAGGCCGAGCTGCTTGAGGCAGTCCGTCGCGGCAACCATACGCGGCACCGTAAAATGCAGTGCATCCAGCGCAGTCTCCCGCGGAAGCCCCGCCTTGCAGTAAAGGCACAGCAGCGCCGCATCCGAACAGCCGCTGGAAAGCAGCTTCCGCAATTCTTCATTTGTCAGTGACACGCCCTGCATCATTTCCAGCCTCCGTCAGCAATCTTGCCCATTATTATAGCATGGCAGAGGGTCCGGAACAAGCACCGCATTGTGCGCAATTCGATAATTTTTGCACCGCGGTTTTGGCGTCTGCCGATATGTTGTGGTTTTTCAAAAATCAAAGCACAAATCCACCGTTGACCGGCAGATTCTGCCCGGTAACAAAGGGTGCCTGCGCCAGATATAAAAGTGCTTGCGCGATGTCCTCGGGGCTGCCGTTGCACTCAAGCGGAGTATCCTCTGCCAGAGACGAGAGTGTTTCTTCACTGACGTTTTTGACCATATCCGTCAGGATCACGCCCGGCGATACTGCATTGACACGGATGCCGGACGGCCCGAGCTCCTGTGCCAGCGCCTTCGTCAGCGCCAGCACCGCCCCCTTGGTCGCAGAATAGCAGGCCTCGCAGGATGCGCCGACCTGTCCCCACATGGAGGCAACGTTGAGGATGCAGCCGGACTGCCTTTGCAGCATTCCGGGCAGCGCCGCATTGACACAGTGATAGATTCCCTTGACATTCACGGCAAAGAGTCTGTCCCACTCTGCCTCTGTGATCTGGGAAATCAGTCCGTAGTGGGCAATCCCGGCGTTATTGATCAGCACATCCGGCGCCGGGAGCCCGGCAAAGGCTGCCCGCACTGCCGCACCGTCGGCTACGTCGCAGCAGATCGCCTGTGCGCCTGTTTCATGAGCAAGCGATCGCGCCTGCGCATGGCTTTTCTCATAGAAAAATGATACGGCGTACCCCGCCTGTACAAAGGCGCGTACCGTGGCCGCGCCGATTCCCCGGCTGCCACCGGTGATCAGAACCTGTTTCATGCCTGCCTCCGTCAGAAACGCTCCTCCGGAGAACCGAAGGAGCGTCAGAATGTTCGATTCAGCGCCGTCTGGACTTGGTGCGATGCTCATACTGACGGCATCCGGAAATCTTGCTGTCCGAATCCGACATAAACTGCTTGAGCTTTTCTTCAAAGGTCAGCGGCTCGCTTTTCTGCGGACGCGGCGGCGGTGCCTGCTGAGTCCGCGCAGGACGCTGCTGCTCCTGCGCACGCTTGATCGACAGGCTGATCTTGCCCGCCTCGTCGATGCCGATGATCTTGACGCGTACCTCCTGCCCCTCGGTCAGATGGGCGCGGATGTCGCTGACATATGTATTGGCGATCTCCGAGATATGCACCATTCCCGTGCGATTCTCCGGCAGCGCGATAAACGCGCCGAACTTTGTGATTGACTTGACTTTGCCTTCCAGTACTGCACCGACGGTAAACTCCATAGATTTTCTGCTGTCCTCCGTATCAATTTCCGCTGTCGATAAAGACCATTTCGCCATCCTCGACAAGATTCAGCCGTTCTCTTGCGACTTCCCGGACAGCCTCATCGGTGTCCATCGCGGCGATGTCCTCCTGCAACTCAAGATTTGCCTGCTGCGCGTCTGCGACCTCGGCGGAGAGCTTGTCGCGCTCCTCTGCCAATGCGCTGATCTGCGGCTGTAATGTCATGATCGTGGCGAAGGCGTAGACCATCAGTCCCAGGATCAGCAGCTTTGTAATGAGTGACGATTTGCACAAGCGCATCGTTCGTTCCCCCTAATGCGGCTTTCCGCATATGTTTTTGTTTTTTTATTGTAACCGATTTTTTTGCAGAAGAAAAGATGTTTTTCGTAATTTTTTTCGAAAACAGCAAAAAAATCTTTCCAAAGCGGCACAATGCCCGCAGCGGCCAGGAGAAAATCTCCCAGAATTTTCCAAAAACCGGCAGCAGAATGCGGCTG
>CABSBF010000053.1 GCA_902475855.1 uncultured Eubacteriales bacterium | reverse complement strand
AAGTCCGAAAAACCGTGGTAAGATTGGGCTATTAAAAGGACTGTGACAAAGAACGGCGCCGGATTTGGCTGCCCAGAGAGGGAATGGCTGGTGAGAATTCCTGCTGCCTGCCGCCGCTGACCGCTTTCGAGTCGCTCCGCTGAAATTTGCAGTAGGCGGGGACGGGCGCGCCCGTTACTGCGCAAACGAGCGGCAGCGCACTGCGCTGCAAGCAGGGTGGAACCGTGGGATTTTTCTCACCCCTGAGTATTCAGGGGTGATTTTTTATTGCCCCTCATCATGTTAGGAGGTTAACACCATGTCCGAAGAAAACCTGTACACCTTTGAAAACGAAGCTTACCGCAAGACCTATTGGCATACCTGCGCCCACGTGATGGCACAGGCGGTCAAGCGCCTGTATCCGCAGGTCAAGCTGGCGATCGGCCCTTCCATCGACAACGGATGGTACTATGACTTTGACGCCGATTTTTCCTTTACACAGGAGCACTTGGATGCCATTGAAGCCGAGATGAAGAAGATCTGCAAGGAGCGTCTGCCGCTGGTGCGCTCGGAAAAGCCGCGGGAAGAGGCAATTGCTTATATGCAGAGCCTTGACGAGCCCTATAAGGTCGAGCTGATCAACGACCTGCCGGAGGATGCCGTCATTTCCTTCTATACGCAGGGTGAGTTCACAGACCTCTGCGCAGGCCCGCATCTGGATTCCACCGGCCGCATCAAGGCCAATGCCTTCAAGCTGACGCAGTGCTGCGGCGCTTACTGGCGCGGCGACTCCAAGCGCAAGATGCTTCAGCGTATCTACGGCGTTGCCTTCCCAAAGAAAGACGAGCTGGATGAATACCTGGCCAAGCAGGCGGAGGCGCTCAAGCGCGATCATAACAAACTGGGCCGCGAGATGGAGTACTTTACGACCGTTGAGTGCATTGGTCAGGGTCTGCCCATTCTGCTGCCGAAGGGCGCGCGCGTCATTCAGGTATTGCAGCGCTGGATTGAGGATGTCGAACAGAAACGCGGCTATCTGCTGACCAAAACGCCGCTCATGGCAAAGCGTGAGCTGTATAAGATATCCGGCCACTGGGATCACTACCTGGACGGCATGTTCGTTCTGGGCGACCCGCAGGACGAAACGAAGGAATGCTTCGCTCTGCGCCCCATGACCTGCCCCTTCCAGTATCAGGTATACCTCAACCGCCAGCGCTCCTACCGCGATCTGCCCATGCGCCTGGGCGAGACGTCCACCCTGTTCCGCAATGAGGACTCCGGCGAAATGCATGGCCTGATCCGTGTGCGTCAGTTCACGATCTCTGAGGGCCATCTGGTTCTGCGTCCCGATCAACTGGAAGAGGAGTTCAAGGGCTGCCTGGAGCTGGCCAAGTATTGCCTTGGTACGGTCGGCCTGCTGGATAAGTGCACCTTCCGCTTCTCGCAGTGGGATCCGACGAACCCCAAGAATAAGTATGAAGGCACGCCGGAGCAGTGGGATCATGCGCAGAGCGCCATGGAGCGCATCCTGAAGGATCTGGATGTACATTATTCCATTGGCATCGACGAGGCCGCCTTCTATGGCCCGAAGCTGGATATTCAGTATAAGAACGTCTATGGCAAGGAGGATACGCTGGTCACCATCCAGATTGATATGCTGCTGGCCGAGCGCTTCGGTATGTACTATATCGACGAGAACGGCAATAAGGCGCTGCCGTATATCATCCACCGCACCTCTCTTGGCTGCTATGAGCGGACACTTGCTTATCTTATTGAAGAATATGCAGGCGCTCTGCCGCTGTGGATGATGCCGACGCAGGTGCGTGTCCTGCCCATCACCGACCGCTGCCATGAGTATGCGGAGAAGGTTGTCGAGCGCCTGAGCGATGCGGGTATCCGCGTTGAGGGCGACTACCGCAGCGAAAAGCTCGGCTACAAGATCCGCGATGCGCAGATGCAGAAGATCCCCTATATGCTGGTCGTCGGCGACAAGGAAGCTGAAAGCGGCAGCGTGGCCGTGCGCACGAGAGCGGGCGGCGACGAGGGCGTTATGAGTGTTGACGACTTCATGGCCAAGTGCCTGAAGGAAATCGCCGAAAAGGTGAAAAACTAAGAACAGACGATTTTGGAGTTCAAGCGCCGCTGTGCTTCTGCACAGCGGCGCGCTTTAAATATGATGAAATTGTCACGGTAAAGTCACCGCAGCGTCACGCACGGGGTATATACTTGAAGCAGGAAAGGCAGAGGAGTTTTTGTTTGACTTTTCCTGCCTTTGCGGATATTCTAGTACTATAAAAAAGGAGGGAGACCACATGGAAAATTATGTAAACTATGCGGTAGAGAAAACCGTGGAACTGCTGGCGATCGACAGTCCGACAGGTTATACGGACGCGGCGGAGGAATACGTCCGCCGGGAATTTGAAGCACTCGGCTTTGCCGCAAGCCGCACCGTCAAGGGCGGCGTGCTGGTCGATCTGGGCGGTACGGATTCGGAGGACGCACTGCTTTTGGAGGCACATACGGATACACTCGGCGGCATGGTCGCGGAGATCAAGGGAACCGGCCGCCTGCGCATCGTGAATGTCGGCGGCATGAATGCGAACAATGCCGAGACGGAGAACTGCCGCGTTGTGACGAAGTTTGACGGCGCTTATGAGGGAACCTTCCAGCTTGTCAATGCTTCCATCCATGTCAACGGCGAATACAGCAACACCAAACGAGCATTTGACTGCATGGAGGTCGTGCTGGACGAGCCGGTCGAAACTGCGGAGGATGTGAAGAAGCTGGGCATCAGCGTGGGGGATTTCGTCTGTTTTGAACCGCGCACGCGCGTGACGAAGTCCGGTTATATCAAGAGCCGCTTCCTGGATGACAAGCTCTCTGTCGGCATTCTGCTGGGCTTTGCTAAATATCTGGCGGAAAACCGCCTGACTCTGCCGCGCCGTACCTATATTCACGTTACGGTCTATGAGGAAGTCGGGCACGGTGGCGCGGCCTCCGTTCCGGCGGGCGTGACTGAAGCAATCTCCGTGGATATGGGCTGCGTGGGCGAAGGCCTGCAATGCACCGAGCGGCAGGTTTCCATTTGCGCCAAGGACTCCGGCGGCCCCTATTCACATGAGGTTGTCAAAAAGCTGATTGCCGCTGCCAGGAAGGAGAACGCCGACTACGCCGTGGATATCTACCCGCACTACGGCTCTGATGTGGAGGCGACGCTCTCGGCCGGACATGATCTGCGCCATGGGCTGATCGGTGCCGGTGTCTATGCTTCTCATGGCTACGAGCGAAGCCATAAGGACGGCGTTCTGAACACACTCAAGGTACTCAAGGGGTACCTCTTCCCATGAGACGGAGATACTGGCTTCCCGCCGCAGTGTGTATCCTGCTGGGAGTGTTGACCTATTTCTTTGCTTTTGGTTATCAGTTTTCTGCGCTGCTGCTGTTTTTGGCCGCAGCGGGGATTCTGGCCTTCGGCATTGTGGATGCGCTGCGCGGCCGCTTCCCGCGCGGGATGAAATGGCTGCGGCGGGTCATGCTCGTCTGTCTGTGCCTGATCTTGACCGCGATGCTCGCAACCTCCGTCTGGATCGGCACCTGCGCCTCAGGCGCAGAACAGCCGGAAGCAGCATATCTGGTCGTGCTGGGTGCGGGCGTAAACGGCAGCGTTCCCAGCCTCTCCCTGCGCGAGCGGCTGGATGCGGCACTTGGCTATCTGAAAGAATACCCGGAAAGCAAGGCGGTTCTGTCGGGCGGGCAGGGCAGCGGAGAGGACATGACCGAGGCTCAGTGTATGTTCGACTGGCTGACAGCTCGCGGCATTGCCCCGGAGCGCCTGCTTCGTGAGGAAGCGGCAACCAGCACACAGGAAAATCTGCGCTTTTCGCTGGATATGATCGAAGTGGACAGCGGTACACGGCCGGAACGGATCGCGGTCGTTTCCAGTGAATACCACCTCTGCCGCGCGGAACTCTATGCAAAGCAGCTCGGCGTGACTGCGCTGGGGGTTCCGGCGCATACGTCCTGGCTGAGCCTTCGCATCAATTACCAGGTGCGCGAAATCTTCGGCGTTTGGGTGGCAGTTCTGAAGGGGTGAGGGAATGAACCTGCGAAGCAGTCTGCAAGCGCTGCCGGAGGAATTCTGGTCAAATGAAACGGTTTGCCTCCGTCCAATGAAAACGGAGGCGGATCTGATCTTTGCCGCAAATGAGTGCCAGCTCACGGAGGAGCAGAGAGAATTTGTAAATCCGGTATGGTTTTCCATTGGGCGCGCATATCTGGACCCGGAGAAACACTGGCCGTGTGTGATTTGTACGACCGAAGGGGAGCGCATTGGCTTTCTGGATTTTTACAGCTGGAACGGCGGCAAGGAAGCGACTTCGTGGAGCTATTTTATTGATTTGAAGCAGCAAGGCAAGGGATATGGCCGAGCAGCGGCGGCGCTGGCGGGAAAACTGCTGAAAGCGGCCTGCCCGCAGATGCCCATCAAGCTGGCAGTGGAACCGGCCAATACTGCCGCACAGCGTCTGTATCGTGCATTGGGGTTTTCTCAGCTTGCGGAAACGGACGGAGATGACCTTGTCTTTTCCGTAGAATAGCAATGATGTGTTGGAGAAATTCTCCGGCACGATGTCATACTGTCATGGCATAATATAAACAGAACATAAAACTGGCGCGCCGGATGGGATCCCCATCCGGCGCGTTCGGCTTTAGATTATTTACTTTCACCGCGCAGCTCGATGATACGGTCGCGCAGGACGGCGGCGTACTCGTATTCCATCATGCGGGCGGCGGCGCGCATCTCCTTTTCCAGCTTGGCGATCTCGCGTTCGCGCTCGGCTTTGGTCATCTTTATGCCGTTTTTCTTGGCTGCATCACCCTCGGCCTGCGTGATCTCAATCAGTTCGCGCACGTCCTTGATGATGGTTTTGGGAATGATCCCGTGCGCCTTGTTGTAAGCATCCTGTATGGCGCGGCGGCGTTCGGTTTCGTCAATCGCGGCACGCATGGCGGGAGTGATCTTGTCTGCATACATGATCACACGGCCCTCTGCGTTTCTTGCGGCGCGGCCGATGGTCTGGATCAGGCTGGTTTCGCTGCGCAGGAATCCCTCCTTGTCTGCGTCGAGAATGGCAACCAAAGAAACCTCCGGCAGGTCGAGCCCCTCGCGCAGCAGGTTGATGCCTACCAACACGTCGAATTTAGCCAAACGCAGGTCGCGCAGAATCTCCATGCGCTCCAGCGCGGCGACGTCAGAGTGCATATACCGCACGCGGATACCTGCCTGCTGCAAATAATTTGTCAGGTCTTCGGCCATCTTCTTGGTCAGCGTCGTGACAAGAACGCGCTCCTTGCGATCAATAACGCTGTTGCACTCGGCGATCAGATCGTCAATCTGATCCTCGACGGGGCGCACCTCAACCTTCGGGTCCAGAAGGCCGGTCGGCCGGATGACCTGCTGGACAATCTGCCCGGCGCGCTCACGCTCGTATTCTGCGGGCGTAGCCGAAACATAAACCGCCTGGTGAATTTTGCTCTGAAATTCATCGAAGGTCAGGGGACGGTTGTCAAAGGCGCTGGGAAGGCGGAAGCCGTAATCTACAAGGCTCTCCTTGCGGCTGCGGTCACCGGCGTACATAGCGCGCACCTGCGGAAGTGTAACATGACTTTCATCCACAAAGAGCAGGAAGTCTTTGGGGAAATAGTCCAGCAGCGTCATGGGCGGCGTACCGGGAGCACGGCCGGAGATTACGCGGGAATAGTTCTCAATGCCACTGCAAAAGCCAATTTCCTGCAACATTTCAATGTCATACATTGTCCGCTGGCGGATGCGCTGCGCTTCCAGCAGCTTGTCATTTTCCTTGAACCATTTTTCGCGCTCCTCCATCTCTTTTTCGATCTCAAAGATGGCACGGTTGAGCTTTTCCCGTGAGGCAACATAGTGCGAGGCGGGGTAGATGGCAACGTGGCTGATCACGCGCTCCGGCAGTCCCGTGACGGCATTGATCTCGGAGATGCGGTCAATCTCGTCACCGAAGAATTCAACGCGGATGGCGCGCCCCGTCCAGTAGGCGGGATAGATTTCCACTGTGTCGCCACGAACCCGGAAGCGGTTGCGGGAAAAGTCGATGTCGTTGCGCTCGTAGCGGATGTCCACGAGCTTGGCCATCAGCTCCTCCCGGGATTTTTCCATGCCCGTGCGCAGAGAGATAACCATGTTTTTGTAGTCAATCGGGTCACCCAGACCGTAAATGCAGGAAACTGAGGAAACCACGATCACGTCGCGCCGCTCAAAGAGAGAGGAGGTTGCACTGTGGCGAAGACGCTCAATCTCATCGTTGATGGCGGAATCTTTTTCAATGTAGGTATCCGTGTGGGCAATGTAGGCTTCCGGCTGATAGTAGTCATAGTAGGAAATGAAATACTCCACCGCATTTTCCGGGAAAAACTCCCGGAATTCCGAGCAAAGCTGGGCGGCAAGCGTCTTGTTGTGCGCCAGCACCAGCGTTGGGCGGTTCAGTTTTTCGATTACGGAGGCCATGGTGAAGGTCTTGCCGGAACCGGTGACGCCTAGCAGAACCTGTGCAGGCATTCCCTCCTGAACACCGCGCGCCAGGGCACGGATGGCCTCCGGTTGATCCCCGGTGGGAGAGTAGGGCGCGTGCAGTTTGAAATCCATAGAAAGCACCTCAGAAGCTGCGGCGCAGATAGCCGCTGTCATTCATGGAAACATAGTCGTCATCTGCAATGACAAGATGATCCAGGAGGAGAATATCCATCACGTCCAGTGCCTCGCGCAGGCGCAGTGTCAGGTCAATGTCCTCCTGTGAGGGAAGCGCAATACCGGAAGGGTGATTGTGCGCCAGCACAATGGCAGAGGCATTTGTGTTCAGCACCTCCTGCACCAGACGGCGCATGGGGACATTGGCGGAATTGACGCTGCCGCGGCCGATCAGACGACAGGAGAGAACCTTGCCGGCGGCGTCCAGCGTGAGAAGATAGACGATCTCGTCCTTTGTGCCATAGAAATAGGGGAGAAGATAGCTGCCGAAGGATGCACTGTCGACCAGGCGGGTCTCCGGTGCTGAGCGCGCAATGAGATAACGCCGCTGCAATTCCGGAACCAGACGCAAGAGCACGATGCATTCCTGTGTCATGCCCTCAACAGCGCTGAGCGCCTCCGGTTCGGCTTCCAGAACGGTGGCAAGACCCGGATAGTGTTCCAGCAGACGGCGGGCAAGCGCATTGGGGTCCGGTACGGCGAAGCGAAGCAGCAGCTCCAGAAGCTCTGCGTCCTTCATCGTGTCCGGATTGCCGTGCAAGAGATGACGCGCAAGACGATCCATGGCATATCCTCTCTTTCTCCGGGTGCTCAGAGCATCCGTTTCAAATACTGTCCCGTATAGGATTCCGGACAGTCGGCGACCTCTTCCGGGGTGCCGCAGATCAGGATCTTTCCGCCGCCGTCGCCACCCTCCGGCCCGAGGTCGATGATGTGGTCGGCAGTTTTGATGACATCGAGATTGTGCTCAATGACCAGAACGGTGTTGCCGACCTCCACCAGCTTTTGCAGTACATCAAGCAGCTTGTGTACGTCGTACATATGCAGGCCCGTGGTCGGCTCGTCAAGGATATACATCGTTCGTCCGGTGGAGCGTCGCGACAACTCGGTTGCCAGCTTGACGCGCTGCGCCTCGCCGCCGGAGAGCGTCGTAGAGCTTTGTCCCAGTTTGATATAGCCAAGGCCAACCTCCACCAGAGTGGCGATTTTTTCGCGAATACGAGGGAGATTCTCAAAGAAATCCAGTGCTTCGTCGGCAGTCATGTCCAATACATCGGAGATGGATTTACCGCGGTAGAGGACTTCCAGCGTCTCACGATTGTAGCGCTTGCCGTGGCAGACATCACAGGGAACATAAACGTCCGGCAGGAAGTGCATTTCAATTTTAACCAGACCGTCGCCGCAGCAGGCTTCGCAGCGGCCGCCCTTGACATTAAAGGAGAAACGGCCGGAGCTGTAGCCCCGCGCTTTTGCGGCTGCAGTTGAGGCAAACAGGTCTCGGATATCGGCGAACAGACCGGTGTAGGTGGCTGGATTGGAGCGGGGCGTGCGTCCGATGGGACTCTGGTCAATCACGATGACCTTGTCCAGTTCGGAAATTCCCTCAAAATGTCCGTGCTTGCCGGGACGGACGCGCGCGTGGTTCAGGCTGGCAGAGAGCTTCTTGCTGATGATCTCGTTGACCAGGGAGGACTTGCCGGAGCCGGATACGCCGGTCACGCAGGTGAAGGTTCCGAGGGGAATGGAAACGTCCACATGGTCGAGATTGTTCTCACAGCAGTCAAATACGCGCAGAAATTTGCCGTTGCCCTCGCGGCGGTGCGCCGGGACTTCAATGCGCCGCTTGCCGGAGAGGTACTGCCCCGTCAGGCTTTCCGGCGCGCTGATGATGTCCTGAAGCGTGCCGCTTGCGACAATCCTGCCGCCGTGAATGCCGGCACCCGGGCCGACGTCCACGATGAAATCCGCCGCGCGGATGGTATCCTCGTCGTGCTCAACGACAATCAGTGTGTTGCCAAGATCGCGCAGGCGGCGCAGCGTGTCGAGCAAACGGTCGTTATCGCGCTGGTGCAGGCCAATGCTCGGCTCGTCGAGGATATACAGAACGCCCATCAGAGAGGAGCCGATCTGTGTGGCAAGCCGGATGCGCTGCGCCTCGCCGCCAGAGAGCGTTCCGGCGGAGCGTGAAAGCGTCAGATATTGCAGGCCGACGCTTTGCAGAAAGCCCAACCGCGAGCGGATCTCTTTCAGAATCTGCTCGGCAATGACGGCCTGCGCGCCCTCCAGCTCCAGCTTATCAAGAAATTCCAGCTCACGCGAGACCGAAAGGTCACAGAACTGTGTGATGGAAAGGCCACCGACCGTAACCGCGCGGGAGATGTCTGACAGACGGTCGCCGTGGCAGCGCGGGCAGGGAGAGGTGGTCATATATTCCTCCAGCTCCTTGCGCATGGCATCCGACTGCGTTTCGCGCACACGCCGCTCAATGTTCGGAATGATTCCTTCAAAGGCCTGCTCCAGCGTGCCGCGGCCGCTGCCGCGCTCATAATGAAGCTGAAGCTTTTCACCCCTTGTGCCGTTGAGGATGATATCCATCACCTCGGGTGACAGAGCTTTGATCGGTGCGTGCAGGTCAAAGTGATATTTCTGCGCCAGCGCTTCAAAGTACATCCGCGAGATGGAGTCGCTTTTGATATTGCCCCAGCCGCTGGCCTGAATCCCGCCATCAAAGATGGATAACTCAGGGTCGGGAATGACAAGCGCCGGATCGACCTTCAGACGATAGCCGAGGCCGGTGCACTCCGGGCAGGCGCCCATGGGATTATTGAAGGAGAACATCCGCGGGGAGAGCTCCGGCATGGAGATACCGCAGTCCTCACAGGCGTAGTTGCGGGAGAAGAGTGTTTCCTCGCCGGTGTCCGGGCACTGGATGACGACCAGCCCGCCCGCATGGGCGAGCGCCGTCTCCACGGAGTCTGTCAGACGGCGGGTGATATCCCCGCGCAGCACAAGACGGTCGACGACGATCTCTATCGTGTGCTTTTTGTTTTTTTCCAGTGCAATCTCTTCGCTGAGGTCGTAGAGGATCCCATCTGCGCGCACACGGGCAAAACCACTGCGGCGGGCGTCTTCCAGCAGCTTGACGTGCTCACCCTTTTTGCCGCGGACGATGGGCGCAAGCACCTGAAAGCGCGTGCCCTCCGGCATGGCCAGTACCTTGTCAACGATCTGGTCAATGGTCTGCCGGCGAATCTCCCGTCCGCATTTTGGACAGTGCGGCGTGCCGACGCGCGCCCATAGCAGACGCAGATAGTCATAGATCTCCGTAACGGTGCCGACGGTGGAACGCGGGTTCTTGGAGGTCGTTTTCTGGTCGATGGAGATGGCGGGGGAAAGCCCCTCAATTAAATCCACGTCCGGTTTGTCCATCTGCCCGAGGAACTGCCGGACATAGGCCGAGAGCGACTCCACATAGCGGCGGCGGCCCTCGGCGTAGATCGTATCAAAGGCCAGGGAGGACTTTCCGGAACCGGACAGACCCGTAAAGACGCAGAGCGCATCGCGCGGGATCTCTATATCGACATTTTTAAGGTTGTTCTCTCGTGCACCCTTTACGAAAATGGTATCGCGCATAGCTAGCCTCCAGCGATAAATTCGTTCTTTTTATTATAGCACAAATGTTTGTCTTTATCAACTGTGAATTGAAAAACAATTTCGCAAAGGACAGTTTTGCTTGCCTTTTCTCTGAAAATCAAGTATGATTATAAAAAAGACGATATTCGACGGGTGATGTGAAATTTTTCCACGTAAAAAACACCTGTGACAGAAAATACTATCGCGGGAGGTGTGCCGATGGAGGAGCAGTTGAAGCAAGCGCTTGCACTGGTCGGGCAACCTGTTTTCTTTGCGGAGAACGGGCGAGTCATCTGGCGCAATGAGGCTGCCGCCGTGCTGATTGCGGAGGGAACTCTGGTGACGGCTCTGGTGGACGGTCAGCTTTTCGATCTGTGGTCGCGCAGGGATGTGCTGCGGCTCCCAATGACACTGGCGGGCATAGATTATCTCGTTTCCGTGCGGCCTTTGCAGGATGGCCTGCTGTTTGCGGCGGAGCGTCTCCAGGTGGGGCGTGATCCGGCGGCCTTGCTGGCAACGGCTGCGCTTCATCTGCGCCAGCCAGTTCACGAGCTGTTTTCCGCCGCGCAGACGGCAATGGAACTGCTGCCGGAATCAGGAAAGGCGGAAGCAGCCGCGGCAGAGCTGAATCGCTCACTGTATCGTCTGCTGCGCTATTGCGGGCAGCTTTCCGACGGCAGCCGGGCGCTTCACCATGCACTTTCCGTGCGCCGTGTACCAACTGAAGCAAAGCATTACTTTGATGCGCTCGCGGGAGAAATCACGCCGCTGCTGGCGGCGGCCGGCCTGCATCTGCATTACAGCGGTCTGAATTCTCCCTGCCGCATCTGGCTGGGCGAAGAACTCGTGGAGCGTGCAGTGTATAACCTGATCGCCAACGCGGCGCGCTATACGCCGAAGGACGGAACGATCTGCCTGTCGGTGGAGCAGGTGCGCAATATTGTGGCAGTGAAGGTAAGCGACAACGGAGAGGGAATCTCTCCGCAGACGCTTGCACGGCTGTTTGCACCGGCAAAAGAGCTGGAGGCAGGCGATTCGCGTTGGGGGCTTGGCATGGGGCTGGCACTGACGCGGGAGATCGCACGGCTCCACGGCGGCACGCTGATGCTCTCGGGTCACGGTGCAGAGCCGGGGACGTCGGCAGTGTTTTCTCTGTCGCTGGAGCCTGCCAAGCCAGGTCTTCGCAGCCCTGAGCTGGAATTTGACTATACCAGCGGATGTCACCATGGCCTTGTGGAGCTATCGGAGATGCTTCCCGCGGCACTGTATGCGCCGAAGAGTATTTCCTGAAGACGGAATAAAATTCCTCCCGCCGCGCATATATAATAGCGACGAGAAACGGGAGGCCAAACCTCCCGGATGGGAGGAAAATCGCAATGGCCAATGAGTCGCTCCGCGGCGAAGCGCCGCATGATCTTCGCCTGGAAAACCGTGCCCGCCTGAGCGTCACCGGCGTTCGGGAGGTGGAGAGCTTCGATGAGGAATCCGTTGTGCTGCACACTGCCAGGGGCGTGCTGGTCATCCGAGGGCAGTCGCTGCATTTACAGACGCTTTCCATAGACGGTGGTCAGGTTGCGGTGGACGGCACCGTGGATGCGATGCTTTACGAGGAACCGCAGAAGCCGGGCGGCTTCTTTTCCCGCCTGTTTCGCTGAATGGAGCAGCCGCTGTGGTTGCAGGGAAGCCGCTTCTTGCTGGCTGCCCTGATGGGACTGGCCTGCGGCCTGCATTATGATCTGCTGCGTGGCCTGCGGCGGAGTCTGCGTTGGCTGACACCACTGGCGGATCTCTGGTTCGTCCTGTGCTGGCTGGCGGGGAATCTGCTGTTCGCCCTCCGCTTCGGAGACGGGCAGTTCCGGGTTTCCATGCTGCTTGGCAGTCTGTGCGGTTCGGCAACCTATTTTTTTGTGTTCAGCCGCATTCTGCTGCCGGTTTTTGGAAAATTCTGGGAGTTTTTCTCCTGGCCGCTGCGGGCATTGCGCCGAATTGGAAAGATTTTTTTGCTGTTTTCGAAAAAAAGTACGAAAAACATCTTTTCTTATACAAAAAAATCGGTTACAAT
>CABSBF010000052.1 GCA_902475855.1 uncultured Eubacteriales bacterium | reverse complement strand
TCACCCCATCCATTAGATATTATATCATACTGTCTAACAAATGGGGCGCTGTTCAGTTTGCCGGGGCAAGGCAATTATTTTTTGCAGAGTTCGGCAGTGTCCTGCGCAATCATCAGCTCTTCGTTGGTGGGAATGACCCAGACCTTGACGCGGGAATCGTCGGCAGAGATCAGAGCCTCCTCGCCGCGAACCTTGTTACGCTCCGGATCGAGCTTGACGCCGAGGAATTCCAGGCCTTCGCAGATCGCAGCGCGGTTGGTGCTGCCGTTTTCACCGACGCCTGCGGTAAAGACGAGGCAGTCCAGTCCGCCGAGCGCAGCGGCGTAGGCGCCGATATACTTGCGGACTTCATAGCAGAACTTGTCGAGCGCGAGCTGGCAGGCTTCGTCGCCGTTCTTTGCGCCGGCTTCCAGATCGCGGAAATCGGAATAGCGGCCGTTGGACAGGGCCAGTACGCCGGACTGCTTGTTGAGCATGGTCAGGCATTCGTCGGCGCTCATGTTGTATTTGTTCATGATGAACTGCGCGACGCAGGTGTCGATGTCGCCTGCGCGGGTGCCCATGGGGACACCGGCCAGCGGGCTCAGGCCCATGGAGGTGTCCTGGCACTTGCCGTCCGCAACGGCGGAGAGAGAGGAGCCGTTGCCGAGGTGGCAGACGATGATCTTCAGCTCGCTTGCGGGCTTGCCCATCAGCTCAATGGCGCGCTTGGAAACAAAGCGGTGAGAGGTGCCATGGAAACCGTAGCGGCGCAGATGGTCTTCCTCATAATACTTGGTGGGAATGGCGTAGCGATAGGCCTTTGGCGGCATGGTCATGTGGAATGCGGTGTCAAAGACAGCGACCTGCGGAGTTCCGGGCATGACCTTCTCGCAGGCTTCGATACCCATGAGATTGGCGGGATTATGCAGCGGGCCGAGGGGAATGCAGTCGCGGATGGCCTGCTTGCAGGCCTCGTCAATGATGCAGGAGGCGATGAACTTGTCGCCGCCGTGCAGAACGCGATGGCCGACCGCATCAATTTCCTTGACAGACTTGATGACGCCGTATTCCGGATCCACAAGAATGGACAGGACGGCTTCGATCGCCTCGGAATGGCTGGGCATCGGGATGTCACGGACAACCTTGATCTCCTTGGCGGGAACCTTGTGCGTCAGACGGCCGTCAATGTAGATTCGCTCACAAAGACCCTTGGCGAAAATTTCGCCGGTTTCGGGATTCATGAGCTGATACTTCAGAGAAGAGCTGCCTGCATTGATAACGAGAATGTTCATGATGACTTCAACTCCTGTAAAAACTTGTTTCAATTTTTTTCGTTTTGTGGTAGTATTAGCACATACTTATTTATTGTATAATAGATTTGCTTCGATGACAAGTGCTTTTTTGAAATAAGGGGGTTTTTGTGAAAAACATCGGTATTATCTGCGAGTATAATCCCTTTCATAACGGGCACGCCAGGCAGCTCGATGCTGTACGTGAGACCGGAGGCGTCTGTATCTGCCTGATGAGCGGAAACTACGTTCAGCGGGGAGAACCGGCAGTTGTGGATAAGTGGACGCGGGCGAAAGCGGCGCTTCTGTGTGGGGCGGATCTGGTGCTGGAGCTGCCGGTGACCTATGCGCTGCGCTCGGCGGAGGGGTTTGCGGCAGGCGGCGTAGAGATCCTTGATAAAATGGGTTGTGTGGACGGTTTGTCTTTTGGCAGTGAATTGGTAGACATAAATTTAATTATGTCTACCGCGGAGGCTCTGGACAGCCCGGCGTTTTCCGGATATCTTCGGGAAGCACTGGCAAAAGGAGTTTCATTTCCGACAGCCCGGCAGCAAGCACTCGGTGCGCTGGGGCTGGATACTGCGGCGCTGGAAACGCCGAATTCCATATTGGCTGTCGAGTATTGCAAGGCGCTGCGCCGGAAAAACAGTTCCATCACACCAATGCTCTTACACCGCAACGGCGATTATCACGGTGGGAGCGCACCCTCCGCACCGTCTGCGTCTTTCCTTCGGGAGCAGGAGGACTGGACAGGTTATGTGCCGCAGGCGGCACTGCGGGTTTTTTCGGGCGCAGCACGGCATACGGCTGCTGCCGGTGAGCGTGCCTGGCTGGCGCGGCTGCGCGGAATGGAAGAGTCGGAATTCGAACGCCTGCCCTTCGGTTCGGAGGGACTGTGGCGCAGGGTGCTTTCTGCCTGCCGCACGGAGCCGACGATTGCATCCATCGTCCGGATGGCAAAGTCCAAGCGCTATACCCATACGCGCCTGATGCGGATGCTTCTGTGTGCCTACCTCGGCATTTCCGAGGAAATGCTGATGAAACCGGCACCTTATGTACGTGTCCTTGCGGTAAATTCGCGCGGACAGCACGTGCTGCGTCAGGTCAAGAAGATGGGCGAGCTGTCCCTGCTGCATACCGGAGACCGTGCGCCGGAAGGGGAGTACGCCGCGCTGGAGCGACGCGCAGCAGACCTTTACAGTCTCTTCAGCATACCGGATACATTTGCGGCGGCACAGGAGCGCAATGCAAGAATTTTTCGTGCGCCATGATTTCGTTGACAAAGCCGGAATAATATGATATCACTATGACAGATACAGAAAAGGAGAGAGAAAAATGGCAATCATGCTTCGAACAAAATGTCCCCAATGCGGTGAGCTTGTGGAAACTCTGTCAAACTGCTGTTGCGGAAAGTGCGGTGCGCCGATCAGTTTCGCCGGAATGGGCATGGTGCAGATCTACCGCATGGGCTCTCCCATCGGAATTGCGGTGGGGTACGGGATCTACCTTGACGGTCAGCCCTTCGGCCATCTCGCGAACAAGCAGAGCATCCGCATTCCCGTGCCTTTTGGCACACATACGCTGCACATTACCTGCGGTATGACCCGTCGGTGCCAGGACCTGACCTTTACATTGACACCTCAAGCGCCGGCTGCATATGTCAAGGCACACATCAAAATGGGCGTCTGGAGCAATTCTATTATCATCGAGCCTGCCATGCCCAATGAAATGCCGGCGGAATGAAAGATTTTCTGACGAGTTCGAAAAAAAGACTTGCAATCCGCCGGAATCTATGATACTATAGTCGGGCAATTGATAACAAGAGGGTTAGAATGCCCTTTTACGACTGAGAAGAAAGAGGTGAATGCAATGAAGGAAGGAATCCATCCGAAGTACGAACAGACGACGATCAGATGCGCGTGCGGCGAGGTTATCGAGACCGGGTCCACCAAGAAGGACATCAAGGTTGAAATTTGCTCCAAGTGCCACCCTTTCTATACCGGCAAGCAGAAGCTGGTTGACACTGGTGGACGTGTTGACCGTTTCAACAAGAAATTCGGTCTGAAGTAATGAGTAAAGTTCGCATCGTATCGGTGCGAACTTTTTTCATATTTTTGTCTATTTTTAGGAGATTAAGATGAATCCAAGCGATCGTGTGGTATCGGAAAAAGCAATACTGGTCGGCTTGAATGCAGACTGCTTCAAGCCGGAGGAGACCGCCACGGATGCCTCTCTGGACGAGTTGGAGGCACTCCTGGAAACGGCGGGTGGCATCTGCGAAGCGAAGGTGCTGCAAAACAGGCACATCCCCGATCCGCACAGCTTTATCGGAGAGGGAAAGGCGGAGGAGGTTCGGCAGCTCGTTGAGAACACCGGCGCGACGCTGGTGGTCTTTGACAACGATCTCTCACCCGCGCAGATCCGCTCGCTGGAGGAGCTGACGCAGGCGACGGTGCTCGATCGCAGCGCGCTGATCCTTGATATTTTTGCGCAGCGCGCCAAAACGGCTGAGGGCCGCCTGCAAGTTGAGCTGGCGCAGTATCAGTATCTTCTGCCGCGGCTTTCGGGAATGGGAAAATCTATGTCACGTCTGGGCGGCGGCATCGGTACGCGCGGCCCCGGTGAAAGCAAGCTGGAAACTGACCGCCGCCATATTCGCGACCGCATCACCCGCCTGCGTGCGGAGCTGGACGAGGTGCGCAAGGTGCGCGGCGTGCAGCGTGAGCGCCGAATCAAAAATGCCATCCCTGTGGTGGCGCTTGTGGGCTATACAAATGCGGGCAAATCGACGCTGCTGAACCGGCTCACGGACGCTGGGATCCCGGCCAATGACCGCCTCTTTGACACGCTTGACACGACAACGCGCCGCCTGCGCGTGTCGGACCATCTTGAAATTCTGCTTTCCGACACCGTCGGGTTTATCTCCAAGCTGCCGCACGATCTCATCGAGGCCTTCAAGGCGACAATGGAGGAATTGCAGTATGCCGACCTCCTCCTTCATGTTATCGACGCCTCCGACCCGGAACGTGAGGCGCATATTCAGGTGGTTGACCGGCTGATTGAAAAGCTGGCAAAGCCGGGCGTCCCCGTCCTGCGCTGCTATAACAAGGCTGACCTGCTGGATGATATTTCTGTCCTGCCGATCGGAGAGAAGAATATTCCCATGTGCGCGCGCAGCGGCATCGGCATGGACGAACTGCTGACCCGCATCGAAGAAACGCTGCTGGGACAGCTTCATCACGTAACGCTCCTGCTGCCCTATACACAGGCCGGCGTCTTGGAGATCCTGCACGATCAGGCGCAGGTGCTGCGAACGGATTATGGCGTGGATGGCATTGAGGTCGAAACGATCTGCGGCGAGGAACTGTACGGCCGCTACCGCGGTTTTTTGAAGGAGCCGGAGGTATGACGGAATATCTGATTCCCGCAAAGGACGCGGATGCGGAGTTCATCGAACGCCGCTCGCGCTTTATTGGACATATTTTTTGTACGGACACAGAGGAACAGGCGCTGGCGCGCCTGAAAGAGATGCGCGAGGCCTATTGGGATGCCTCCCACAATGTCTATGCCTACATCATCAAGGACGGCCCCACACGCTTTTCCGACGACGGCGAGCCGGGCGGCACGGCCGGGATGCCGGTCTTGCAGGTCTTGCAGCGGGAGGAAATCTACAATGTGACCTGTGTAGTCACGCGCTATTTCGGCGGTATCCTGCTGGGTGCCGGCGGGCTGGTCCGTGCCTATGCGCACAGTGCGAAGCTGGCGCTGGATACGGCGGGACGCGCTATGAAACGTGTCTGGACACGAATTTATCTGCCCTGCTCCTACCGCTGGTACGAGCGCATAAAGCTGGAAGTTGCGGCTTTTGGAGGCATCGTGCAGAACGTGGAGTTCGGCGCGGATGTCAGCTTTGACCTGCTGCTGCCCAAAATGCAGGTTACGCCATTTTTGGACCATATCTACGATCTCTCTGCCGGGAAGATAGAGGGGATGACCGGCGAGGATGAATACCGGGCGTTTCCCCTTGGCCTTGAGAATAATGAATAAGGAGTGATCGCCATGACCATCCGCGAGCAGTTGGAGCAAGAGGAGCATCTGCGTCTGAGCAGTCGTGCTCAGTTTTCGGATGCCTCCAGAGGACGGCCCCGCGCCGAGCCGGAAACGGAAAACGACGTGCGTACCTGCTATCAGCGCGATTCCGACCGCATCCTGCACAGCAAGTCCTTCCGGCGGCTGATGCACAAGACCCAGGTCTTTTTGCAGCCGGAGGGCGACCACTACCGTACCCGCATGACCCACACGCTGGAGGTTGCGCGTATTGCCCGGACGATCACCCGTGCGCTGCGCTTGAACGAGGATCTGTCGGAGGCCATCGCTTTTGGACATGACCTCGGGCATACACCCTTCGGCCACGCCGGTGAGGTTGCGCTGACGGAGGTCATGGGCACGCCCTTCCGCCATAATGAGCAATCGCTGCGCGTGGTGGATATTCTGGAAAAGGACGGCGCCGGGCTGAATCTGACCTACGAGGTTCGCATGGGAATTCTGGGTCACAGCCGCTCAAGCCGCCTGCCGGAAACCTTAGAGGGGCAGATTGTGCGCATTTCCGACCAGATCGCCTACATCAACCACGACATCGACGACGCGATGCGTGCCGGCATTCTCACGGATGGAGACATTCCACGCGAGATTGCTGACGTGCTGGGAGAGAGCCACCGCGACCGCATCAATACGCTGGTCACAAATATGATCTTCCACACGCTTTCTTCCGGCGAACTGGGGATGGATCCGGAAGTTTCCCAGGCGATGGAGGCGCTGCGCGCCTTCATGTTTGAGCATGTGTATAAAAACCCTGTCGCCAAAAGCGAAGAATCCAAGGCGCGGCGCATTTTGCAGGAGCTGTTTGAATACTATCTCAAGCATCCCGAAGCATTGCCGGAGGATTTTCAGCCGCAGATCACCTTTGAGGGCATGGGGCGGACGGTTTGCGACTATATTGCCGGCATGACCGACAAATATGCAATGTACAAGTATTCCGAGCTGTTCATTCCGACGGCTTGGCAGGTGAGAGATTGATAGGAGGAAAAACATGGCCTTTTCGCCGGCATTTTTGGACGAACTGAATGCTCGCAACCCCATTGAGGACGTTGTGGGGCAGTACGTCGCGCTGACCAGAAGAGGCAACAATCTCTTTGGACTCTGCCCCTTCCACAGCGAAAAAACAGCTTCCTTTTCCGTTTCACCGGAGAAGGGCATCTACTACTGCTTTGGCTGTCACAAGGGCGGCAGCGCCGTCAGCTTCATCATGGAGATCGAAAATCTCACTTACCCGGATGCGGTGCGCTTTCTGGCGAAGCGTGCCGGACTTGAGGTACCGGAGGATGGCGAATATCAGTCACAGTACAAGCTCAAAGAGCGCTTGTGGGCGCTGAATAAGCAGGCGGCGCGGTTTTTCCATGCACAGCTCAAAACGCCGCAGGCGGGAGAGGTGCGCGCCTATATTGCAAAGCGCGGCCTGTCTGCCGATACAGTTACGCGCTTCGGTCTCGGCTTTGCGCCGAATCAGTGGAGTGCCCTGCTCGATGCTATGACCGCCAAGGGCTTTACCAAGGAGGAGCTGCTGGAGGCCGGCCTGGTGCTGCAAAACAAGACGAAGGGAACACTTTATGACCGCTTCCGCAACCGTCTGATGTTTCCAATCATTGACGTGCGCGGCAATGTGATCGGTTTCGGCGGCCGCGTCATGGATGATTCCACACCGAAGTATCTCAATTCACCGGAGACGGTGATCTTCAACAAACGCCGGAACCTCTTTGCCATGAATGTCGTCAAAAAAAGCAAGCAGGGCTTGATCATCCTGACAGAGGGTTACATGGACGCCATCACGCTGCACCAGTATGGATTTGACTGTGCAGTGGCCTCGCTGGGAACTTCTCTGACACAGGAGCATGCCGATCTGCTGGCCAAATATACAAGCGAGGTTGTTCTGACTTACGATGGTGATGAGGCTGGGCAGAACGCAACACGGCGTGCGATTCCCATGCTGGAAAAAACCGGACTGCGCGTCAAGATTCTGCGAATGCAGGGTGCCAAGGATCCGGATGAGTTTCTGCACAAGTTCGGTGCCGACCGTTTCCGGCTGCTTCTGCAAGGCTCGGAGAATCAGGCGGAGTACCGTTTGCGGTCGCTGCAAATGCGGTTTGATTTCCAATCGGACGAGCAGCGCGTCGAGTTTGCCAAGCAGGCGGCGGAACTGATTTCCAGCTTTTCCACCGCAGTGGAGCGCGAAATTTACGGCACACGCGCGGCGGAGGCCGCTGGCCTGACTCCGGAGATCATGAAGATGGAAATCGCCAAGGCGTATAAGCACCGTATGGCACGCCAGAAAAAAGCGCAGGAAAAGCGAGAACTCGCTCCGTCTGCCATGGTGCAGCCCAAGAGCCGGGAGCTGCGGTATGATAACGTTCGTTCAGCGGTTGCGGAAGAGAGCGTGCTGCGGATGCTGGCACGGGAACCGGAACTTTTTGCAAGAACGCAGCGTCTGCCGGCGCAGGCGTTCTCTGTGCCGTTTTTCGGCCGCACCTACACGATTTGGAAACAGCGGTGGCAGGAGAGCCTTCAGGTTTCCGTTGCGTCGCTGGAGGGCGTTCTGACGCCGGAGGAAACGGCTCATCTGACATCCGTTTTGCAAAAACAGGATGCACCGGTTTCGGAAGATGCCTTTGACGACTGCACGCGCATCATTTTGGAAGAATCCTCCCGCGGCGGTGCGGCGGATGCGGACAGCCTGCGTGCGATACAGCAGAGTATGAAAAAGAAAAAAGGATACGGAGGTACATAGCGATGGTGGAAGAAAAAAAGCCGGAAGAACAGCAGAATGACAAATTGCTGCATGAAAAACTTCAGCAGCTTTTGGAACGCGCAAAAAAGGATAAGAAGCTCCGTTCCAAGGATCTGATCGACACGCTGGATGCCATCGATGCTGATGAACGGCAGACGGACTTGATCTATGACGCTCTGGAGGCGGCCGGTGTGGAGATCGACGTTTCGGATGTTGTAGATATGCTTGCCAAGCCGGACGATATGCTTCCCAGCAGGGAAGATCTGGAGCTGGTCGAGGAGGAAAAGCTCGTCGATACGGCCGAGATGTCCGAGAGCATGAGCGTCAACGATCCTGTTCGGATGTATCTCAAGGAAATCGGGAAAATTCCCCTTCTCACTGCGGAGGAGGAGATGGAACTTGCAAAAAAAATGGCAGACGGTGACGAAGAAGCGCACAACAAGATGATCGAGGCCAATCTCCGTCTGGTCGTTTCCATTGCCAAGCGCTATGTCGGGCGAGGTTTGCCGCTGCTGGATCTGGTGCAGGAAGGCAACCTGGGGCTGATCAAGGCAGTCGGAAAATTTGACTATACCAAGGGCTACAAGTTCTCCACCTATGCCACATGGTGGATCCGCCAATCCATTTCCCGGGCAATTGCCGACCATGCCCGTACCATCCGTATTCCGGTGCATATGGTGGAGACAATCAACCGCGTTTCTCGTGCCACGCACGAGCTGGTCCAAGAACTGGGGCATGATCCGACCTCCGCAGAGATCGCGCAAAGGCTCAATATGCCGGTTGAGCGTGTTGAGGAGATTATGCGCACGGCGCAGGAGCCAATTTCGCTGGAAACGCCGGTGGGCGAGGAGGATGACAGCCATCTGGGCGACTTTATCCAGGATGAGGATGCTTCCGAGCCTGCCGATGCCGCATCTTATGCCATGCTGCGCGAGCAGCTTGCCGATGTGCTCAAGACTCTGACACCGCGGGAGGAAAAGGTTCTCTGCCTGCGGTATGGATTGACCGACGGAAAAATGCACACGCTGGAAGAAGTGGGCGCGGAATTCGATGTTACGCGCGAGCGTATCCGTCAGATCGAGGCCAAAGCTCTACGCAAGCTTCGTCATCCGTCACGCTCCAAAATTCTTAAGGATTTCATCAACTGAAAAAACTTCTTGACTTTGCCGGAAAAAATCGTATCATATTAGTGGTGTAACGCAAAGACAATAGAAGTGGAGGCGAGTGCAATGCTGGAACGGATTATTTCCTATCTGTCTGAGCAGCTTGATATTCCCAAAGAGGAAATGAATCGGGATACTACCTTCGAAAGCCTGCATCTGGATTCCCTGGATATGGTCGAGATGGTAATGGATATGGAAGAAGAACTCGGCGTAGATTTTGAGATGGAGGGCAAGCTCGAAGTGAACACCATCGGAGAGCTGGCGGACTACATCGAAGAAAAACTGGCGGAGATCGGCTGAAAAGTCACTCCGGCCTGTAATAAGGTCGCACTAGTCGGGGAGTTAGCGGTGCCCTGTAACCTGCAATCCGCTATAGCAGGGATGAATTCCTATATGAGGGGCTGCACCGTACTGTCTGTCCTTGTAAGTGGTGTTGAGGAATCGGTCTTGCGCAACGGGCTCCCGTGAACCATGTCAGGCGGGGAACCGAGCAGCATTAAGCGGATCTGTCTGTGTGCCGCGAGGATGCCGTTTTTGAGCCAACTGCAAGGGAAACGGGTATGTCTGTAGTTTCAGGTATGGGTGTGCGATCTTATTACGGGCCGGAGTTTTTTGCACTTTTGTGTCTTGTTATAATTAATTTCCGCCGTGTTGCAAAATTGCCTGACTGCTTTTCTTCGGAATGGTTTGGCTTGCAAAAAGAATAATGCTTGACGGATCGTTCAAAATGGACTAAACTGATGCCATAAAAAGCATGGAGGTGCAATACAATTATGAAGCTGGCTTTTTTTGACACGAAGCCGTATGATAAACCCGGCTTTGACGCACATATTGCCGGTACGGACATTGAAATAAAATATTTCGAAACAAAGCTAGGGCCGGACACCGTTCAGTTGGCAAAAGGGTTCGACGGTGTGTGCGTGTTTGTCAATGATACTGTTAATGCAAAAGTTGTGGATGAGCTTTATAACCTGGGCGTCCGGGTCATTGCACTGCGCTGTGCGGGCTTCAATAATGTGGACACAAAGGCCTGCTTTGAGAAGCTCCATGTTTTCCGCGTTCCGGCGTACTCGCCTTATGCTGTGGCGGAGCATGCGATGGCGCTGCTGCTGACAGTTAATCGTCACACAAACAAGGCGTATATCCGCACGCGTGACTTTAATTTCAGCCTTTCTGGACTCACGGGCTTCGACCTGCACGGCAAGACCGTCGGCGTGATTGGAACGGGTAAAATTGGAAGGATTTTCGCGGAAATCTGCAAAGGTTTCGGCATGTATGTGCTGGCATATGATAAGTTTCCAAATGCAGACAGTGGACTTGACTATGTGGAGTTGCCGGAGCTTTTGCGGAAAGCGGACGTGATTTCTCTCCACTGTCCACTTAACGAAGAGACACGACACATGATCAGTGCGGATGCCATTGCGCAGATGAAGCCCGGCGTTGTCCTTGTGAATACATCCCGCGGCGGTCTGGTGGATACCGAAGCGCTGATTGAAGGCCTCAAAAGCCATAAGGTCGGCGCAGCCTGCCTGGACGTATATGAAGAAGAGGGCGACCTCTTTTATGAGGACTGCTCAGAGGAAATTGTTGCAGACGACACACTGGTGCGCTTGATCTCAATGCCGAACGTTATTGTCACTTCACATCAGGCATTTCTCACAAAGGAAGCGCTAAGTAACATCGCCGCGACAACAGTGGACAACCTTATGAAATTTGAGCGCGGTGAGCCGTCGCCGGCAACCGAAGTCTGCTATCGCTGCGAGCGCAGGGAGGCCTGCCGCAAGACGCGCGATCAGAAGTGTTTCTGAGGCAAAGAAGAAAAATGTGCCGGGGTTTGCCCGAAATTCTTTGTAAACACTACGGATAAGTGCAGAGCATTTTTAAGGCGGGAGCGGCGGGAGCTGATGCCGCCTTTTCTGCAAAAATTGACGCCTGACGGTTGGACGTGTGACTTTGTTGTTAGAACAGAGGAAAGTACAATTTTGACCGCGATCCGGACTAAGAAGGCGGAGATGCCTGCGTTGAAGCAGCCTGCCTTGGCAAAATACTGCGGTGAGCATAATGATATCGGTCGGGAGGTCTGTAAATTCATGTAAAGAGACATGAATCTTGTGCTGCCCTGCTGAGCCTGCGTAAGAAGAGAAAGACATGCTACATGAGAGCGCCTATGCACACGCGGAGATTCCTGACGGATCCGGTGAAAACTGAAAAGTTTTATATTTTTTGTAAGATATTGCTTGACATTTTGGCGAACGATCACTATAATAATTGTTGCCGTTGTAGCGGCCCTGAAAGCATCCTGGATAGAGCCGGATGCACCGGAGGGAGGGAAATCAATGTCTGAAATTCGCGTAAAAGAGAATGAATCTCTGGAGAGTGCACTCAAGCGCTTCAAGCGCAGCTGTGCTAAGGATGGCGTGATCGCTGAGGTCAAGAAGAGAGAGCATTATGTCAGCCCGAGTCTCAAGCGGAAGCAGAAGTCCGAAGCTGCTCGTAAGAACAAGAGAAGAGGCTATTGATTTTCCGTTAATCAATAAATGAGAAAAAGCGCCTTGCTGTCAGCAAGGCGCTTTTTGCAGGGTTTATAGATGCAGGCCTCCGCCATTTGGCAGAGACCTGCACCTTTTAGCTTTTATTCTTCATTACGCTGTTTCTTTTTCAAAATCAGTGTTAGGGAGACTGCTGCGACGGCGGCTCCTGCCAGCACGCTCCACAGCCCGATGAGATTTACCGAATCACCAGTGGTCGGTGCAGCGGGTGCGGCCTTGCCGCAGTGGCTGCACTTGCCGTTTTTGAATTTATGGCCAAGTGCGTCAGCTTGCTTGCCGCGCTCCAAAATCTTTTCACAGACTCTACAGATTGTATCGCCGGTGTAACCTGATTCCGTGCACGATGCCTCACGGACATTGCGACGCTCCGGCTGATGGCCGAGCGGCTCAAGTTTTTCGGTCTTGGCATCTGA
>CABSBF010000051.1 GCA_902475855.1 uncultured Eubacteriales bacterium | reverse complement strand
CCTTTGTATTGTATGGTTGCAAGCTGGATATGCTTTCAACTGGAAATTCGTTTCTTAGGGAGATGGGCAATTGTGACGCTGCCTGATGGGAGCATATCATCGGATAATACCCGGTGGATGCTCATGTCTGCTGGCCTCTTCCTTGCGGTTGTCTGCATTGGCGGATTTTTCTTGTTCCGAAAAATGACACGCAAAGAAATTTTCTTCTCTTCTTCTGCCTTAGTCGCTTTGAATATCGTGTTAGGCATATTTACATACTTGACGCAAAGAATATTTACATCATTCGCCATGCTTTGGAGTGAACTTTCGGAATGGGCCAGTGTGTTTTCTCAGATTGCATTTCGGTTCGGCTTAAACGAATGGCTGAGCGCCGCCATTGTGTGGATATTACCCCCATATATTTTCCTCTTGTTTGGCAAGAAAGAAGTTCATACAGATTGATGAACGGCGGGAGTATCTAAACTGATGCTCCCGCCGTTGTTATACCTTGTCCTCTTATTCGGCCTGCTGCTTTGCTTTCCACTCAGCATATTCCCGCTGCCCGTCTTCGCTCTCAAAGAACGCCTAAATTTCCGGGAGCAGGACGCGGGCAAGGGCCTCTAGCCGACGACATAGCGTCCCTCCCAGCGCCCATCTGCTCTCAGGCGGATGCTGCCGGTCCCGTTTTTCCTCTTGCCATGGATTCAGCTCCTCTCCGAGAATATCTGTCAGGAAGTTGCCTACTACGGTCGAAGCATACTTTTGCATATCGCCGGTGACATGGGTGTAAGTATCCAGAGTGAAGGACGCATTGGTGTGACCAAGAATACCAGAGAGCGTCTTGGCATCTACACCACTTGCCAGTGCGTGAGCTGCAAAGGTATGCCGCAGGTCATGGAAGCGGATGTCGGGAAGCCCTGCACGTTGAAGAATGACCTTCATGTGACGGTATGCTGTCGATGGATTGACCGGCAGCTCTGGCTTGAGAGGATTGGGGAATATCCATTCGGACCGTGCGCTTTTCTTTCGTTCCAGAAGAACCTGCTCGGTGCTGGGAGGTAAGACGATTCGGAGTCTACCTTTTGTTGTTTTTGTATCACCGATTTCCGATTTTCCGTTCTCTTGGTGCAAGGTTCGGCAGACGCTTACTGTACTGCTTGCTTCATCCATACCACACCTTGCGCTGGAAAGCTACGACTGCCCTTTGAATACTCGAAAAACTTAACATGATGTATTCTGAATCATGAAAAGGAAATAGGACTCGTGCCGTCTCGGTACGAGTCCTATTTTTCTATTTCTTCAAGGGGCATTTTTCTGCATGAAATCACTTCATGCAGCGCCAGAGGAAGGTCACAATTTGTGCTCTGGTGCAATCGTTGTCGGAGCCAAACAGTCCATCACCGATGCCGTTGGTGACGCCGTTCTCCACAGCCCATGCCACAGCGTTTGCATAGTAGCTGCCGGGGAGCACATCACTGAACTCCGCCTTGCTATCGACCGACTTACCAATGACCCGGAACAGGAAGGTCACGCTCTGTGCGCGGGTGCAGGTGATGTCGGCACCGAAGGAACCATCGGGCAGACCGTTGGCGATGCCGTTTTCCAGCGCCCAGACCACCGCATCATAGCAATAGCTGCCGGGGAGCACATCGGCAGGAGCCTTAGCCGTGCTCTTGGGGGAGGGAGAACCGGCGGCCCGCCACAGGAAGGTGACGATCTGACCGCGGGTGCAGGGATCATTGGAACCGAACAGACCCTCAGCCTTACCGTTGGTGATGCCGCTCTTTACGGCCCATTCCACGGCATCGTTGTAGTAGGCGTCTGCGGAAACATCCTCAAAAGCGCGGCTGGCTGCCGTGGTATTGGACTTGGAAGTCTTATGCTTGCTGCCGGAGAAGCTGGAACTGCCGGAACTGCTGCCGGAGGAGCCGGAACTGCCGGAGCTGCTGCTGCCGCTGCCGTTGATTTCGGGTGTGACAGGTGTTTCCGCTGCTTTGGTTTTAAACTTCGTCAGATTCGGAGCAGCATCAATGCCCGTTTTCCAGTACAGTCCTGCCAGCGGGTCATCAACAGCGCCAATCAGCTCGCCGTCTGCAACGTGCCGGCGGTTTGCTGTCACCGTTACGGTATCGTCATGGGCTTTGCCCGGCTGCGCCTTGGACGGGGAATGCATATATGCCGTTGCTCCCTGCAAATAGGCGTCGGCGGTGGCGATCGTGCCGATGCCGGAAACGGCTGTGCCGCCGTCCTTCCAGAGCACCTCTCCGCCGAGTGCAATTACCTTGCCGCCGCCGGTGATCGTGCCGTTGTTCAGTTCGATTGCGGTGCCGCCCTTGGTATCCACCACGGTGCCTTTGCCGCCGTAAACCGCCAGAACAGCGTCATTGTCCAGCGACAGCGTGCCGCTTACGCGCAGACCGGACTGGCCGATCTCGGAGCCGCCTGCATCGCCGCTGATGAACACCTGTCCCTTGAGCTGTACATTGCCGGTGGTCGTAACGACCGGCTCATGCGTAGTACGGTCGGTTCGATTCCCGTTGGCGAGATAGTTAGCGTGGGAGTAGATGGCGGAATTTTCCAGAATGGAGCCATCCGCCAGACGGAGCTGCCCGCAGAGGGACGCGCCGGTCTCAAATTTCTTGTTGTAGGCGTTGTAGTTCATAGAGAAGGCGCCGCCGCTCTGCACATCGATGATGCCCTGCACGGTGGAGTCTCGCAGCGTCAGCTTACCGCCGTTTTCCACCACGATGCGGACGCTGCTGAGGATCTTCATATTCAACAGCGTCAGATCGCAGCCGTTGGGGATATACAGGGTTTGGGGAATCTTGTCGGCTTTCACATCGTTCCACGCAATATCATAGCCCAACACACCATAAGTGCCGCTTTCGTGGGAACCGTACCAGACCTCCAGCTTCTCCGGTACGCGGACGCTGTTTTCTGCACCGTCCACATTGCTGCCGAAGTTTTTAATCGCCCACGGCTCCATGATGTCCCATGCATAGAGACCGCTCTGATACTGCTTCAGATTTTCGGTTTTGATCTGGTCTGCCAGCGTTTCCTCACCGGTGTAGACGCGGAAGGGCAGGGCATTGCTGTTCGCGGTGCGGCCTTGGTCATCCTCGATATGAACGGATACCAGATAGCTGCCTGCGTCCTTCGGCACACCGTTCAGCGTCAGGTCACTGCTGAGGGTCATGTAGACGCCTTTCATGCCGCTTTCGGCATCGGCTTTCGTTCCGCTTGCAGTGTCCGGGACAATATTGACCTTGCACTTGCTGCCCTCCAGACTGATTTTGGACTGATGATCCAACTTTTCCCAATCTGCGGCCGTGGGTTCAGCGTCTTTTTCAACCAATGCCCCGTAAACCGTCACGGCGCTGTTCTTGTTGCTGGAAGCACCGCCGACACTGGCGCTGGACACGCCGTCATAATCCTTCTGCCCAACAATAGCGGCTTCAAAGCTGCCCTCGATCTTTACATGAAGCTTATAGGGGTCCCCGCTTTCGGTGTCGGAAGAAACGGATGCGTTTCCATTCTTGTCGATGACCAGCTTAAAGGTCAGATCTTCGTAGCCGGCTGCCGTGATGGTGATAAGATCACCGCTTTTCAGCGCCGGGACAGCGCCATAGCTGTTTCGCGCGAACAGCAGCTTTCCGTCATCAATTTTATACTGACCGCCTCTCATGAGAAGCGAGGCAGTCTCCCATGCTGTTCCGTTCACGGAAACGCCGGAAATTTTATCTGCGTAACCCGCTTCATCGAAGGATACCTGCCAGTCATTCCCATCGAAGCTCGCTGCAAAGCTGACCTTGCTCAGATCGACGATGCTGTTCTCCGGTGTGCCGGGCTTCTCACTCTCACCGCCGGAGCCGCCGGGGGAATCCTGCACAATGGCGGCAGTATACTGATTGCCGCTCTTTTCCAAATTGATGGTCAAATCTTCATGATCATTGGCAGAAATGACACACTTGGCCGATTCCGTATCCTTGGGCAAGTTTACTTGCAGAATATAAATATATCCGGAACCATAGGGGTCGCTGTACTTGCCGGCAAAATACTTTTTGCCAGAGGATGGATTTGAAAAGCTGGATTTATTGTAATCCTCTCCGCTGACCTGAACGGCGCTGATAGCATTTACCCATGTTGAATCTTCAAACTCCATGGTGACCCTGCTGTATTTTGTTGAAGATGATGCTGTCGTGCAGCTTTTCACTGTTGTCGGCGGTTCTTTTTTCTCTGCCGCCATGGCTGGGGTCGCCGCCATAGACAGCAGCATCACCGCTGCCATGAACAGCGAGCTCAGCCGCTTTTGAATACTCTTCATAAAGTCCTCCTGTTATTTATAGCTTACTGCCCTCCTCTCAGAGAGCGCAAAGGGGAATTCCCCCTGTTTTCTGTTGTGAGATCATGCGCACAGCATCTTTTCTTTTTCTGTGTCTTGAAATATCCTCCTTCCCATGCTATAATCCCACCTGTTCTGGCATTTTCCGGTTGAGTTAGTCATATCTAACTGCGTTCTAAAAAATACAGGGCGGAAAAAGGCTCCGTCCCCACATTGGTTAAAGTTATCTAACTAACTCGTGTGCCATGCTACCATAATTTCCAGCAGTAGTCAATCCCAAGATTTGCTTTCTTCTGCTGCAAAATCACTTCTCAAGGAGATCTTCATGAAAAGCCTTTTATTGACTTTGCCCCTTTCTATAGCTATTCTGCTGACCGGCTGTTCCGCTCCTTCCGTCCGGGAAGCGGAAAAGTCCTCCATCTTTGCGATGGATACCTATATGAGTTTTACCGTATACGGCGATGCCGTCCTGCTGGAAGATGCTGAGCATCTCATCCGTTCCATAGAGGAAAGCATATCTGTTACTGATGAGAACAGCGCGATCTACGCCGTCAACCATACCGGCGAGGGCATACTATCCGCGAATTCCGCCGATCTGCTGGAAAGATCGCTGGCGCTGTGCCGCCGCACCGACGGCGCCTTGGATATTTCCATTTACCCTGTCGTTCGAGCGTGGGGGTTTACCACCGGAGACCATCAGGTTCCGGACGAGGACACCCTTCGTTCTCTGCAGCCGCTGGTGGACTACCGAAGGATAGGGTATAATGCAGCCGCGGGAGCCATCACGCTGCCGGAGGGCATGGAAATCGATCTGGGCAGTGTTGCCAAAGGTTATGCTGGACAACTGGTGGCGCAAATGCTGCGGGACAACGGTGTGCAGTCCGCTTTGCTGGATCTTGGCGGCAATGTACAGACAGTCGGCAGCAAGCCGGACGGCTCTCCTTGGAAGATTGGCATTAAGGACCCGCAGGGAGAGGAGGTCATGATGGTTCTCTACATCAAAGATCAGGCCGTGGTGACCTCCGGTGGATATGAGCGCTACTTTGAACAGGATGGCCAGACCTACTGGCATATTATGGACCCGTTCACCGGCCGTCCGGCGGACAACGGCTTGATTTCCGTTACCATCGTGGGAGATGAAGGCGTGGTCTGCGATGGACTTTCCACCGCATTGTTTGTTATGGGACTGGAAAAGGCAACTGACCTCTGGGCACAGAGCGGAGATTTTGAGGCGGCGTTTGTGCTCTCGTCCGGGGAGGTGTATATCACAGAGGGGCTGACGGATCGCTTTGCGCTGACAGATTCGTATGCGGATACACCGATAAGCGTGATTAGAAGATAAGATTGCTGCGCTGCTGTTTTCTTTGACGCTGACGGATCTTGAACTGTCGGAAAGACGCCGGTATCGCGGGATGATATTGACAAAGAGGAAAATGATGCTATAATATCTGCGAATGATTCGCAGATTGGGGGCGTCTTATGTCAGGCTATAATACAAAACAGCGAAGAGCCCTGCTTGCTTTTTTAGAGGAACACCCGGACGAGCTGCTGACTGCACGCCAGATGGCGGATGCGCTGGCAGAGAAGCAAATCAGTCTCAGCGCTGTGTATCGAAATCTTGCGCAGCTGGAAGCGGAAGAAAAGGTGCGCCGCAGCGCAAAAAGCGGGTCGCACGAAGCGTTTTATCAGTATCTTGACGCCAAGGGCTGCAAGGGCGCGCTGCACATGAGCTGTGTGAAGTGCGGCAAAACCTTTCACATGGCCGACAGCAACGCTGCCCTGTTTGCAAAGCACCTGGCGCAGAGCGAGCAATTCACGCTGGACGCAGCCGACACGATCCTCTATGGGATATGCTCGGACTGCAAGGGAAAATAACGAACAGAAGGGAGGACAGACCATGACAAAGAAGCCTTGCTTTATGACGCGCCTGCTGGCGGCCGTGCTGGCCGTTGTCATGCTGTCCTCTGCGATCTATCTTGCGGTCGAAGCCAATCATGACTGCTCCGGCGAGGACTGCGCCATCTGCCATCAGATCGGTGTCTGCGAGAATCTGCTGAAATCTCTGGGGCTTGCCGGTGCTGCCGCAGCGATCTCCGCTGCGTTTACATATACCGTGTGCAAGGCGATTCTGCCCTGCGCAGAGACAATCGGTACACTGACGCTTGTTGCTCTCAAGGTAAAGCTTTCGAATTAAAAACAGGACTTTACAAGGGCGAAGTCTATCCGTTTTCGGATAGGCTCTTGCGGGTTTTGCCGCTGCCCCTGTATTTTTGCGCCTATTTTTCAATAATTCGGAGGTTTTATCTATACTATGAAGAAAATTATCACCCTGGTTCTTGCGCTGGCCATGGCGGTCAGCCTGCTTGCCGGCTGCGGCAAAAAGAACAACGCAGAGACGGGCGAGAGCGATTCCAATAAACTGAGCGTTGTCACCACCATTTTCCCAGAATACGACTGGGTCAGAGAAATTCTCGGAGACAAAGCTGAGAGCACCGATCTGACCATGCTGCTGGACAACGGTGTTGACCTGCACAGCTACCAGCCCACAGCGGATGACATCGTCAAGATTTCCGACTGCGACCTCTTCGTCTATGTGGGCGGCGAGTCCGACGGCTGGGTGAAGAACGTCCTGAAAAACGCCGTCAACAAGAAGATGAAGGTCATCAACCTGCTGGAGATGCTGGGCGATTCCGTGAAAACGGAGGAGACCGTTGAGGGGATGCAGAAGGACGGCCACGACCACGGTCACAGCCACGATGAACAGCTCACAGAGAATGACATCGAGGATCGCACCCTCTCGGATTTCGCCGGTGCGTGGAAGTCCCTGCACCCTTATCTGCTGAACGGCGATCTGGACAAATTCTGCGAGCACAGGGCGGAGGAGGACGAGGACAGCTCGACCACAAAGGACACCTATTGGGAGAAGTATAAGGCTTCGTGGCAATGCGACGCCGAGAAGATCTCTATCAACGGGGACACGATTACATTCACTTATGCAGACGGAAAAACCGTTTCCGCTGAATACACCTATGCCGGTTATCAGCCGAAGCGGAATGACGAGGGCAAGATTCGCAGCGTCCGTTATCAGTTCGAAACGACCAGTGCCGATGCGCCCAAATATGTGCAGTTCAACGACCACGGCCACGAGCCGGGCGAGGCAGAGCATTTCCATATCTACTTCGGCAACGACGGCTTCGATGCCTTGATGAGTGCCAAGACCAATCCGTTTTTTGTGAAGGACGCGCTTTCCGTAGAGGATATCCTTGACGAGCTGATGGGCCATGACCATGGGGAGGAAAATGACGAGCACGTCTGGCTGTCTTTGAAGAACGCCAAAACGCTGGTCGGCGCGATTGCCGATGCCTTGCAGGAGCTTGATCCCGATAACAAGGATACCTACGCCGCCAACGCCTCCGCCTATATCGAAAAGCTTTCCGCGCTGGATGGCGCGTACCAATCCGCCGTGGACAGCGCGGCGCGCAAGACTGTCCTGTTCGGCGACCGCTTCCCATTCCGCTATCTGGTGGATGACTACGGCCTGAGCTACTACGCTGCCTTTGCAGGCTGCTCCGCCGAGAGCGAAGCCAGCTTTGAAACCGTTTCGTTTCTTGCAAAGAAGGTGGACGAGCTGGGACTTTCCTGCGTGCTGACCATCGAGGGCAAGAACCACAAGCTCGCGGAAACCATCGTCCAGAGCACCGCCGGGAAGAACCAGAAGGTGCTGACCATGGACTCCATGCAGTCCACCACCTCTGAGGATGTGGCAAATGGCACAACTTACCTCTCTGTCATGGAGCAGAACCTTTCTGTGCTGAAAGAGGCATTGGGTTAAGGAGGTAGGTCTATGGCTCAGCTCACCTGTCAGAATCTCTGCGTCGGCTACGAAGGAAAGCCCGTTCTGCAAGACCTTGATTTTGAGGTCTTTGCGGGCGACTACCTCTGCATCGTGGGAGAAAACGGCTCCGGCAAGAGTACCCTTATGAAAACGATCCTCGGCTTGCAGATGCCCATCAGCGGCAGAATTTTGACGGGCGACGGGCTGAGGAAAAATGAGATCGGCTATCTGCCGCAGCAAACGCAGGTGCAGAAGGACTTCCCGGCATCCGTGAGAGAGATCATTCTCTCCGGATGTCAAGGGCGCTGCGGCAGCCGCCCCTTTTACAGCAAAGAAGAAAAGAAACTGGCGGCGGGCGCCATGGAGAAAATGCAGATCACGCCCCTTGCCAAACGCTGCTACCGGACGCTCTCCGGCGGCCAGCAGCAGCGGGTACTGCTCTCCCGCGCCCTGTGCGCCACGCAAAAAATGCTGCTTCTGGATGAACCTGTTTCCGGCCTTGATCCCAAGGTGACAGCGGAAATGTATGCGCTCATTCAAAAGCTCAATTACGAAGATGGTATCACCGTTGTGATGATCTCCCATGACCTGAACGCGGCGCTGCAATATGCGAGCCACATCCTGCACATCGGGGACACGGCGTTTTTCGGTACCAAGGCGGCCTACCTGAACGAGTTCCCCCATGCATGGCAGAAAGGCGGTGAGGCGCAATGACGGCGATCCTTGAAAAAATCGCGTTCTACTGGACCTATCCCTTTGTGCGCTACGCGCTCATTGTCGGTGTGCTGATCGCGCTGTGCTCGTCGCTTCTGGGCGTGACGCTGGTGCTCAAGCGATTTTCCTTTATCGGCGACGGGCTTTCCCATGTGGCCTTCGGCGCGATGGCTATCGCCGCTGTGCTGGGGCTGACGGACGATATGCCCCTGACGCTGGGCGTCACGGTGGTCTGTGCCGTTCTGCTGCTCCGCACGGGGCAGAACACGAAGATCAAGGGCGATGCCGCCATCGCCATGATCTCAGTGGGAGCGCTGGCCATCGGGTATCTGCTGATGAACCTCTTCTCCACCTCGTCCAACCTCTCCGGCGATGTGTGCAGCACGCTGTTCGGCTCCACCTCCATCCTGACGCTGTCAAAAAGCGAGGTCTGGCTGTGTGCGGGACTGTCCGTGGTGGTCGTGGCGGTGTTCCTGCTGTTTTACAACAAAATCTTTGCCGTGACCTTTGACGAGGACTTTGCCAAGGCGGTGGGCACAAAGGCTGATCTGTACAATCTGCTGATCGCCGTCATCGTTGCTGTGGTCATCGTGCTGGCGATGAATCTGGTCGGCTCTCTGCTGATCTCCGCGCTGGTGATCTTTCCGGCACTGTCCGCCATGCGCCTTTTCCAGAATTTCCGGTCTGTGACGGTCTGCTCCGCCATACTGTCGGTGAGCTGCGCGGTGCTGGGGATTCTGGTCTCCATTCTGGCGGGGACGCCGGTGGGTTCCACCATCGTGGCGGCGGATATTCTGGCATTTTTGATTTGTTCGGCCCTTGGCCGCGCAAGGGGAGGGGAAGCGGGATGAAACGAATTTTCTGTCTGCTGCTGGCTGCCTGCATGATGCTTTCCCTCTGCGCCTGCGGGAAAGACAGCGAAAAGGACGCAGGAAATGACGCATCTTCTTCCAATGAAAAATCGTCTGCATCGGCTGAGAGCATTCCAACGCCGAAAGAACAGAAAACGCCGGGGGAATCTAAGCCGTCGCAGCCCGCTGCCGGCAAAGTGGATGTGGATCTGACGGTGCTCAGCAGCACCATGGTCTACTCCGAGGTCTACAATATGCTCTATTTCTACCCGGAGGACTATTACGGAAAAACTGTAAAAATGACCGGCCAATTCAATGTTTACCAATGGGTAGATGAAAGCGGTGTTGTTGCCGATATGCCGGTAGCCTACGCCTGCATCATTTCAGACGCAACGGCCTGCTGCGCCGAGGGCATGGAGTTTGTGTTGAAGGATGACCTCGCCTACCCGGACGATTACCCGGAGCTGGGGGCGGAGATCACCGTCATCGGTGAATTTCAGTCCTATGAAGAAAACGGGATGATATGGTATCATCTGGTGAACGCAAGGCTAGCGTGATGCCGCGATAGCGCTGACTACATAGTAAGCGTGACGATTTCGGGGAGAAAGGAAGACTTGACATAAACTTTATTCCTGTTATGATAACATAATCTATAAATACCCTGCTCTGGACGGAACACTTCTGCAAGGAACCAGACAGGCTGCAAAAACAGAAATGATCAACGATGGAGAATATGCATGACATTTGAAATTCACAGTGATATCACAAATCGATCTATGACCGTAGCTGCCCGCGCGATGCGAAAGGTGCTGCGGCGAAAGAGAAGCATTATTTGGGCCATCTTCGGATGGACCGTCTTTTTCATCAACGCTCTGCTGCTGATCCCATTTGACGGAGAGCCTTTTACGCTTGATGTCACAACGGTGACTGCCCTGCTGGTAGAGGTGATGCTGCTGTCCGTTCTGCTGTTTCAGGACCGATTCAATGGCATGATCGCCCGCAAAAACGCGCTGGCGGGCACAAAGGAATATCATGTCGCATTCGGCGAGGATTCTTATACCGTCGTTACGGCGGCCACCACCTCCACGTTCCGCTATGAACTGATCGACGCACTGGCTGAGTCGCAGGAATACATCATCCTTCTGATGAAAAAACGCTATGCGCAGCCTCTGGACAAGCGTACTCTTACCGGCGGGACGGTGGAGGAATTCAAACGATTTCTTGAGGAGAAGACCGGAAAGACGTTCCGGCGTGTGAAATGAACGAATTTTCTATAACGCCCTTTCGCGGGCTGCATTTGCTTCTGCTTTTGCTTACGGCAGCGGCGGTGCTGCTCATATTCTTGCTGCTGCGCGGAAAACCGGAAGCACGGCGCTCCCGGTATCTGATCGGCGTTTGCTTTTTTAATCTCGCGCTGTTTGCCGGCTACAAGCTCTCGCTGTCCATGGACGCAGCGTATATCCGTGCGTACTATCCCAATGGCTTCAACATTTTCAATGAGCTGCCGCTGCACCTGTGCAACATCAATCTGTTCCTGATCCCGCTGGGCGTGTGGAAGAGAAACCGCTCGATCATGGGCTTTTCCTTCTTTGTAGCGCCCCTTGGCGCACTGATGGCGCTGCTCTTCCCGGAGCCTCTGTTCTCCGGCTTTTCGCTGTTCCTGCCGCGGATTTTTGGCTACTATGTGACCCACGCTCTCCTTGTTGTCTGCGGCCTGAGTCTGGCGACGCTGGGCTTTTACCGCCCCGACCCCAAGGATATCCCGCGGATCCTCAAGACCTTTGGACTGCTTGCCGTTGGCGCGCACTGTATCAATCTCCTGTTACGCCTCACGCTCTGCCCGGAGGCGAACTACTTCTTCACCTACGGCGCGGAGATCGGTGTGCTCAAGCTGTTTTGGCGTATCATCCCGGCGCCGCTGCTTTACGGGCTGCCGGCACCGCTGATTCTTGCAGGCTATATGTACGCAGTCTGTGCGTTGTCCCGCCTGACACAAAGGGCGGAAGAAGCGTCTTTTTCATAGATTGGATAAGTTCCGCAGCAAAAAAACAGGAGGATAAGACATTGCTGCATAGAAATGTAAGAGGAATCGGAATCGCCCTGTGCTTGTTGACTCTTTTTCTCTTCCTGTCCGGGTGCGGCTCATTGAAGGATGACACGCTTCTGACCGTCAATGCAGTGATCACGGAAGTCGATGCAGCAAAGCAGACCATAACGGTAAAGGACGATGTCGATGAAATCACTTTAGGTGAAGAATGTCTGATAGACTGTTCGTCTACTCCTATGGTCTATTGCGACTTTGCCACGCAGAAGGTTACAAGGATTTCTTTTGAGGAATTGCAGGTCAATGATAAGGTTATTATGTGTATCAGAAGCTCGGAAATAGAAAGCTTCCGAAGCGGCAGCGGCGGGGAAAATACAATCAAGGTCGAACAATTGCAGTTGTATACGCAAAGGGCTGCCGAATGAGCCTCGGCTGTCCAACGCTGCATCGAGGCTTCGAGATCGAACCGGAGAGCATGAAGTGGGTCATCCAGCACACCAACGCTAACATAGTCGAAACGGACTTCTTCGGGACCTGCAGCACCTCTTATGCCAATAGCATGGCACTGTGGATAATCTTGTGAGGATGCGCATAACAGCAGACAAGGGGGCGCGTGGTCGAGTATCTGCAAAGGTGTGGTTTTGATCCGCCGACATGGCTTCTGCTTTTTGCCGTCATAATGGATATTCGTCCTGGATATGTTGACCACA
>CABSBF010000050.1 GCA_902475855.1 uncultured Eubacteriales bacterium | reverse complement strand
TATCCCGTTCCGACACCGCGTTCGTCAAGCCACTGCAAAGCGAGAGGAAGCCATGTACCAACGTGCGGGTGGTCATTTCCTGTCTCTCGTGATGCCAGAGACATGCCGTGCGGGCCATGAGAATAGATGTGAAGCTCAAAAGGAACGTTCTCCTGCCGCAGCGCACGTGCCATCAGCATGGAGTTTTCTACAGGCACACAATCGTCCTCTCCTGTCTGCCAGAGAAACGCCGGACAGGTATCCTTTGTCACATGATCCTCCAACGACCAGCGGAGGCTTTCTGCGCAGATTTCACGTGTGCCGCTGAGATTGTAGATTGATTCGCGGTGTGCCTTCTCATGCGCGGTGATAACAGGGTAGCAGAGAATCATTGCGTTTGGTGTGCTCAGATCGTCGGAGTTTTCCGGCAGATAGGCGGCGTTGCGCGCAAACACGCCGAGACTTCCTGCAAGGTGTCCGCCTGCCGAGAAACCGCAGACGCTGATTTTGTTCGGGTCAATTCCCCAGTCCTCTGCGTGCTCACGGATATAGCGAACAGCTTCTGCTGCCTGACGCAGCGGGAGTGTTCCGAGAAACGGTGCATCCGGCTGCGCTCGGACGGAATATTGCAGGACACAGGCCTGATAGCCTTTCTGCAAAAAGCCGATTGCAATCGGCTCTCCTTCGCGCGGTGAAACAAAAGAGTAGGCACCGCCGGGAATGACCAGCACACAGGGCCGCGCATGATGTTCAACGAACTCGTAGTCCTTCGCGCGAAGCATGACTTCCATTTCGGCGTTCGTGCAGGGAAGCGTAACAGTAAAGCAGTTCATAATCCATATCCTTTCTTATCCGAGATTCATTTCACGAAGCCATTGCACGGCGAGGGAGAACCAGCTTGCAACATGCGGCATGGGGCTGCCGACCTCGGGATCGGCAAGGCCGATCCCGTGAAACCCCTGACTGTATTGGTGCAGTTCAAATGGAACACCGTTTCTTTGCAGTGCTTCGGCCATGAGCATGGAGTTTTCACTGGGAACGGTTTCGTCTCCCACCGGCTGCCAAAGGAACATCGGCTTGGTGTCCCGGCAAACATAGTTTTCCGTGCTGTAGATCTCATTTTCCGGACAATATTCGCGGTTGCCGGTCAGATTTCCGATGGAGTAGTGATGTGCAAATTTCCCGCCTGTAATTACCGGATAGCACAAAACCAAACCATCCGGGCGTCCGACGCCGTCAGCACCGCCCGGAATATGCGATTCATCGTTCCAGAACACCTCGGCACAGGCAGCGGTATGGCCACCTGCCGAGACACCGAGCAGACTGATCTTGTGCGCATCAATCCCAAGCTCCTGCGCATGAGTACGAACATAGCGTATTGCGGCTGCGCAATCGCGCATCGGTTCATCGTGAAGAGGCGGCTGATCGTCCGAAAGACGGCAGGTATAGCGCAGCACGCAAGCCTGAAATCCCTCTCCCAAAAGCGCCAGGGCGTTTGGTTCGGAGTCTCTGTCACCGCAGAAGGCATAGCCGCCGCCGGGGCAGATGATGACACAGGGCCGCCGCGAACCGGAAATGCCCTCCTGGTTTTCACGCAGATATAGTTCAAGGACAGCCTGAGAATCTTCACGAAGCTTTATTGTTCTGTAATTCATATGGAATCCTCTTTGTTCTGTTTTTGTAAGCATCCTATTGCTTTGATATTTTATAATCTATTATAATGTATCCGGGGAGAAGAGCAGCGTTGTAACACTCCTTGGAGAAATCGTTATGGGCTCGTCTGCACAGATAAGATTACATTCCTCGCAGCTGCGGTCGTCAGAGGTTTCAATTACGGCGGCGCTTGCGCCTGTTGGAAGTCCGCACAGACAGAGCGTCTGCGGCGCTGTATCCGTATTGACCAGCTCAAAGACAATTCCACCCTGCGGAGTCAGATAGGCTGAGCCAAGCACGGAGTCCGGCAGATTTTCCCGCTCAACGTGCAGACAGGTGCAGTCCTTCAGGTACCGGCTGTGCTGCTTCATAACAAAGTAGCGCTTGGGAAAGCCGATAGTATTCATCTCTGCGTCGCAGCAGATCAGACCGTCTGTGTAGACAAAGCTGCCGATGCCAAGCCACCAGCTCCAGCTTTCACAATGGAGAATGGAGAGATCTTCATAGAGTACGGTCGCAAGCTCCAGACCCATTTGCATTGTAGGGTCATATTCCGGATGGAGCCCGCCGAACTCTGTTTGGTGCAGAGGCAGCGTGCGGCCGCCGCACTGCCGGACGAATTTGACGAAGTCCTCTTTTTGCTCGCGTGTGGTGCCATAGGAATGCGCACAGAAGTGATCAAGGTCTGTGAATTCCGGATCCGTTGCAAGCAACTGGTATATTTCGTGAACATAGGGCCGCTGCCACCACTGCGCGGTTTCCGGCAGGCTCAGGCGCACCTGCGCCATCTCGGGATCCTGCTTCTTTCTGGCCTCAAACGCACGGTAAATGAGGCGAATTGCGTGAACGAGTTCTTCCGGTGTATAATGGCAGCCCTCCTGCCCGCCGTTCCATGCCCATTGCGGCTCATTGATTGGGCTGACATAACGGACGGGAATTCCGGCGTGGATATAGCGCTGCGTGATCTCCGCAACATAGTCGGCGAAGGCCTCATAGCAATCCTCGCGAAGGTTGGAAATAAACACGTCCTCCTGGCCGGAGTTATCCGAGCTGGTCATGCCATTTTTCGTCATGGTTGAAGGCGGAGAGTTAAAAAAGAGGGTAATGTCCGTGATCGTGCCGAGCTTCAGCGCCTTTTGAAGGACGTTCCAGCTGCCCTCACAACGGCGAAGGTCATATGTTCCGTCTTCACGAAGCGGTGAATAGACATTGCGTGCTTCCGGGCAACTGCTTTTTCCGTCGGAACGGTCGTCCTTGACGCTTCCTCCGATGTTGATGCGAAGAGCATTCAGACCCAGCCCGCAATCTGTAAAGAGAAGACGCAGAGCGGGATCAATTTTGGAGTTATTTCCGTTAGCCGGGGCCCACCAACAGGCCGAGGCACCGAAGTGCCGGATGGTCTGATAGCGCCGCTGCGGAAAGACGTGCAGAGTTGCGGTGCAGTCCATAGGTTTTCCTCCGTTGCGATAAAATCCGCTGCACATCATTATAGCACAGCCCGTACAAATATCATAGCACAGTTTTGCACAATGCCTATTTCAGATTCTTTTCATTCTGTACCGGATGACTTGCAATTGTATCGGTTTGCGATATACTGATAACGTAATAATCTGCCTGATTGCGCGGATTTCTGCGGATCGGGAGAGAAACGAGGAGAGCGTCCATGAAGCTAGTGAAACGCATGATTTGTCTGGCACTGGTGATCTGCTTTGTACTTGGCTGCGTCGTCGGCTGCAAGCAGACGCGGCCAAATGATGATCCCAACAATCCGGAACAGCCTGGCGGTCCTTTCCGCCCGGATGACCCCGGCGTAATTGCGCCGCTTGCGGATGATCATACCTTCCCGGAAGACGGCGTTGTCTGGGATATGGAGAATATTCCGGATGATCTGGTCGAAAAAAAGTGGGCAACCCCCAAATGGGCCGGAAATGATGCGTTTAACAAGGATAATATCAGTGTCCTCGGCGTTGACGGCAAGGGCTATCAGGGAAGCCGGGCTCTTGCGGTGCGGCAGAACGGGCCGTACAGTTGGGCGGATATTTATACTGTCGGCCTGAAGAAAGACGACACGGCGACGCTCAACTGGGCGGATGGTAAGCTGCTTTGGGTTTGGTATGACTCGCGTGAGATGGGCACGGCAATGGCCGTTGAGCTTGAACTGAACGGGACACATATGAGCATGGGCCACCCGTACTTCACCATGGCACAGGACGAGACCGTTGCGAAAAAAGGCGGATCGATTCCCGAGGCCTATACCGGAGCCGGATATGGCCGAATTCCTCTGAAGCTGGATTTTGCCGGTTGGGTTGGCATACCGCTGGAAGCCTTTGGCGAGCGTATCGGTAAAGTCAAATCCTTTGACCTGCACGTTGCCTATAACGGCCAGCCAAGGTCGGGCGGAACGGTATATTTCGATAATTTCTGCGTTACGGCAGAAAATGCCGGCCCCTTGGGCGCCGAATTGAGCAACGAGAATGCGAAGCTCGCTACCTCCGGAAAGCCTGCATGGAATATGGAGAATATCCCGAATGATCTGCTTGCTTCGCATTGGGCAGAGAGCCGAGGCTGGAACGGTTATGTCGCGGGGAATGTCAGCATTCTTGGGGCAGCCGGACGCGGCGTGAATGGCAGCCGCGCGCTGGCCTTCCGTCAGAACGGCGCGTACAACGGCGCAGATATGTTCTCTTTGAACCTGACGACCGACGAGAGTGCATACACCGATTGGTCTGAGGGTGAGATGCTCTGGTTCTGGGTGAGCACCATGGGCTTGCACGATGATCTGCGGCTGGATCTGTGGGTTGACGATCGCCGTCCGGCAGTGGGGGCTTCTTATTATGGTATCGGCTATGATTTGCAGAAACAGCAGGCGGGTACCCTGCCAACTGCATGGGACGGCGCGGATTACGGCCGCATTACCATCGGAGCGAATTATTCCGGATGGGTTGGCATTCCGCTCAGCGCCTATGGAAGCAAGATTACGGACGTTGTAAATGTGCAGATGCACCTTGCTTACTCCGGTGATAACAGCAGAGGCTGCACGGTTTATTTCGATGAGTTCTGGATTACCAAAGAAAATGAAGTTCCCAAGACGGCCAGCGGAGCCAGCATTGCGGTACTGCGCGGCGGATTGGATGGTATCAATCCGGATGTCGGCCCGAAGCTGAGCCTCCCGGCGGAAGTCTGGTCAATGGAGGAGCTTCCGGTCAATCCTGTCGCTTCCAGCATGATTTATGCTGCCTATCCAAACGAAGAAAACTACAGAGAAGGAAATGTGAGCTTTGCTCGCGCAGCGGGCAGAGGCTGCAATGGAAGCAATGCGCTTCAGATTACTCAGAACGGGAAATACGACGGGATCGATATGTTCAAGATTGATCTCTCGCGAGACGGCTCTGCAAAGCGAAACTGGGCCGGCGGGAAAATGCTTTGGCTCTGGATGGATGCCAGGGAAATGCCCTGCGGTGTGCGCTTTGATCTGTGGGTTGACGGCGCACGTCCGATTGTGGATGCAGCGTATTTCACCGTTGCCGAAGGAGACGAAAGTGCGGCGCTGCATACTGCGGCCGAGGCTTGGACGGGCGGCGGATATGGCCGGTTTGCGCTTCCGTCCGGCTTTACCGGCTGGGTGGGTATTCCGTTCAGCGCTTACCCCAATGGTTTGACCAGTGCTTCTGTGCTGGAACTGCACATCGCCTACGCCGGAGAGCCCGCATTCGGAAAGAGCGTTTATTTGGATTCCTTCTGGGTACGAGATGACGCTCAGGCTCCCAATGGTGTGAGTACCGATCTTCCGAAGGATGAGAGCCTCAAATGGAATGCCACGGAACCGGTTTGGGATATGGAGAAGCTTCCTGAGAATCTTCAGACCTCCGGCTGGGCTTCCGCCGATTGTGAGAACGAATCGGAATACCGCAGGGACAATGCCCAGTATCTTGGGGCGGACGCCCAGGGACGCAGACAGTCGCGGGCACTTGAGGTGCGATTTAACGGCAGCTATAGCTGGACTGACGTGTATACCCTGAACCTCAGGGCTGACAATACGGCCAGGACAGACTGGACGGATGGCGAAATGCTGTGGTTCTTTGTAAATGCAAAGAACCTTGCTGCGGAGGCCGAACTTGAGCTGGTGCTTCAGGGCAAAAAAATCAGCGCGGACAGCGGCTGCTTTACCGTACAGGACGGCGTCTGCACAAAGCTGGATGACTTGATCACTGCGTGGGATGGGAACGGACGGGTTCCGATTAAAGCGGGGTTCGTCGGATGGATCGGCCTGCCATTGCATGGATATGGAGATATTTCCATTGTACACAACATCACCGTGCACATTGCAGGAAATGGTGTCACCGCGGGTGCGAGCCTGTATCTCGACGAGCTGTGGGTTACTGCAAAGGACGGTATCCCTGTCGATGCGGAAAACGGATATATTGACAGTCAAGAACCGGACGAAAAAGACGAACTGCCTCTTGAGGTCTGGAGCGTTGAGAATGTTCCCGCCGATCCCTTGGGCGGAATCGTTGTGGCGACCTTCCAGAGCGACGGCGCCTACAAAAAGGACAATGTTGCAATCAAGACTGAGGACGGAAAGGGACACAAGGGCACCCGTGCACTGGCGATCACTCAGAACGGCGACTACTGCTGGGCGGATGATTTCACACTGATGCTCAGCAACGATAAGACTGCGCTGACCGACTGGAACGGCGGCAAGATGATCTGGCTGTGGGTGGACGCTTCCGAATTTACCACAAGTATCAATCTGGACTTTAAGGTTGATGGACGCACGCTTGTGATAAATCAGCCCTATTATACTGCGCAGGCGGGAGAGGAAGCGCAGCTCGCCGGCAGACTGCCGCGTGCATGGGATGGCGCAAGCTACGCGCGTATCCCCATTGAAGCCGGCTACACCGGCTGGATCGGCATCCCCTTCGGCGCATTTGTCCGAGATCCTGTCACGGCAAAGGCAATTGAAATTCATGCGGGCTACGGCGACAACGGTGCCGCAAAGGGAAAGACGTTCTATCTTGACGCCTTTACACTGACCGATGATGCAACAGGTCCGGACGGGATTATCATCCCGCAGAAGGCACCTGCTGCAGACCGTCCTGCCAGTGCAGATAAAGCGGCATGGGACATGGAAAATCTTCCGGACGATCTCGTGAAACAAGTCTGGGCGGATTCCGAATACGCGACGAACGATGCATTTACGGCGGACAATGTACAGCTTCTCGGCACAGAAGAAAAAGGCAGAAACGGCAGCCGTGCGCTGGAAATCCGTCAAAATGGCGGCTACAGCTGGGCAGATGTGTTTACGCTGGATATGAAGGCGGATGATACCTTCTGCAACGATTGGACAGGCTACGAAATGCTCATGTTCTGGGCGGATGCCTCTGCAGCAAACACGCATCTCAGCTTGGAACTGCTGATTAACGGGGCAAAACCTGCCACGACTGCAAGCTATTATCTTGAGAAGAACGGTAAGCTGGTCAGAGCCGGCACTTTGCCCGATGCATGGGGCGGCAGCGCCGGATATGGCCGTATCCCTGTTCCGGCGGGCTTCAAGGGCTGGATCGGCATTCCGCTCAGTGCATTTGGCGGCGTTAAAACGGTTGAGAGCATACGCGTGCATTTGGGCTTTGCGGAGAATGATAAGGCGGCGGGAAGCAGCCTCTATCTGGATGATTTCTGGGTCTTTAACGGAACGGTCATGCCGGCCGGTACGCCGACGGCTGCCGGCAGCGAGGAGCCGGAGCCGGAAATCACGACGATCCTGAATGAAGATCAGCCGGCGACGCCGGACAGTTATCTCAATGTCGATCCCAATGTATCCTATCAGACGGTCAAGGCCTATGGCATCTCCGACTGCTGGTGGTCAAACGGCATTGGATTGCGCGAGAATGTGGACGAGCTTCTGACGCTGTTCTTTACAAAGGAAGGAATTGCGCTGAATAACTACCGCATCAACGTCGGCGCAAGCGTGAAATCCGACCTCTCTGACGGACCGACCTATGCGCCGGAATGGCGTGCAGTACTCTCCCCTCTGGATGAAAGCGGCAATCTGGACATCACCCGAAACAAGGGCGGCTGGAATGTGCTTAACACCCTGCGCGCTCTTGCTGAGACCGGGAAGGCGCAGATCGACGACTACACGCTCTTTATGAATGCGCCTCCGTCGAGCATGACACAAAATGGTATGACTTGCAACGACAAGCTCCGCGCAGAGTGCTACGGCGAATATGCAAAATATGTTGCGGATGTTGTTGAAGCATACCAGAAAGCCGGCATTGCGGTTAAGTATGTCAGCGTGATGAATGAACCGATGATGTCAGCCTGGGCCGGCAACACCTCTCAGGAAAACTGTATTTATACAATTTCTGAAATTGTTTCCGTCTACGAAGCCTGCATCAATGAGCTGGAAGCCAGAAACTCTGAAGTGAAGTTGAGCATTGCGGATTTCGCCAACTGGGAAACTGCGAATGCGAGCTTTGAGAAACTGATGGCGAGCGAAAAAATTGCAGCGCATATGGATCATCTTTCCGCTCATGATTACAGCGGCACAGATGCGGTCAAGAAAGAGGTCTATGAAAAGGCAAAGGCCAGAAATCTGGCGCTGCACATGAGCGAATGGTGTATGGCGCGCAATGACAACGCCGACAATATGGATACTGCCCTTGAGCTTGCTGAAATGCTCCATACCGATATGACCACACTGAATGTGGAAACGTGGAGCTGGTGGACGGGCGTTGGCCGCGGCGGCTACAGCGATTCTTTGATTTATGCCAACGACAATGACTCGCTCTATGAGGTCACAAAACGCTTCTGGGCCTATGGCAATTACTCCAAGTTTACCAAAGGCTTCGCACGCACGGAGCTTCTGACGGAACATGCGGCAGAGGGACTCTTCGGCACGGCATATACAAAGCAACAGAGCGACGGGAAACTCCGCTTGGTCTATGTTCTTGGCAACAAGAATTCTGAGGATACTGCGGTGACGCTCTCTGGGCTTCCCGCCGGAGCAAAGGGGTCTGTCCATGTAACCTCCGAGCAGTACGATTGTGCGCAGATCGGCTATATGAAGGCCGAAAATGCATACAGTCTGCCTGCAAAGTCTGTTGTGACAATTGTGTTTGACAACGTGGATCCTTCGCAGATCAGCAGCACGGCGGTGCCGAGTGTTGCGCTGCCGCTCTGTGTGGCGGACATGGAGAACATTTCTTCCGACCTGTTTGCGGACGGAAATGCAAGCAGCTATTTCCCGCAGAATGTCGGTGCGGGCCAGGTGGCCGCCAAGGGCTTCAACGGAACAAACGCGCTGGGGTATGCCTATAAGAACATCGACGGCGGCAACTACTGGGGCAACGGCATTCGCCTGAAGGCAGAGGGACTTGGCCTAAAGAACAACTGGAGCGGCGCAGAAATGCTCTGGTTCTGGGTCGATGCCTCCGAGTTTGGCAGCCAGCTCAATCTTGATTTCTGGCTGAATGACGGCACGGGAGATTTCAAAACGGCGACCGGCGCAGAGTACTACACCTGGAGCGGAAGCGGCGAGCCGGTCAAGGCCGGAACGCTCGGCGAGGCATGGGGCGGCGCAGGATATGGCCGCATCCCGCTCAGTCAGGGCTACAAGGGTTTCATCGGCGTGCCGATGAGCGCGTTCAGCGGAATGAATATGGCAAGCATTCAGGAGCTCTACTTCTATTTTGAGCCGCACAATGATGCGGACAGCCTGCCGAAGACACTGTATCTCGATGAATTCTGGGTTACGGCCAAGGAGGAAACTCCGGCGGTTACGCCCAAGCCGCCCGTCTTTAAGACGACGCTGGTGGCAGACATGGAGGGCATTTCTTCCGACCTGTTTGCGGACGGAAATGCAAGCAGCTATTTCCCGCAGAATGTCGGTGCGGGCCAGGTGGCCGCCAAGGGCTTCAACGGAACAAACGCGCTGGGGTATGCCTATAAGAACATCGACGGCGGCAACTACTGGGGCAACGGCATTCGCCTGAAGGCAGAGGGACTTGGCCTAAAGAACAACTGGAGCGGCGCAGAAATGCTCTGGTTCTGGGTCGATGCCTCCGAGTTTGGCAGCCAGCTCAATCTTGATTTCTGGCTGAATGACGGCACGGGAGATTTCAAAACGGCGACCGGCGCAGAGTACTACACCTGGAGCGGAAGCGGCGAGCCGGTCAAGGCCGGAACGCTCGGCGAGGCATGGGGCGGCGCAGGATATGGCCGCATCCCGCTCAGTCAGGGCTACAAGGGTTTCATCGGCGTGCCGATGAGCGCGTTCAGCGGAATGAATATGGCAAGCATTCAGGAGCTCTACTTCTATTTTGAGCCGCACAATGATGCGGACAGCCTGCCGAAGACACTGTATCTCGACGAGATCCGGGTTTCTACCAAGGACGGAAAAACGGATGTTGCACCAGTGACTGAAAAGTACAAAGCTACGGTCGTACTGGATATGGAGACTTTGCCGGAGAACCTTTACAGCATTTTGCAGACGACATGGAGCTCGGTTGCGCCGGGTGAGCGTATCGACGGCATTGCGGCAAACGGAAAGGGCATTGGCGGATCTACCGCATTTGGATATACCTGGCTGAACAAAGGCGATGGAAATGATTTCCTGCGCATGGTCAATCTCAACTCCGTTGCGGGCTATCAATCCGACTGGAGCGGCACAAAAATGGTCTGGTTCTGGGTCGATACAAGAGAGTTCAGTCATTCGGTAAACCTTGACGTATTCTTCAACTGGGCAAGACCGGTAATCGGTTCGACGTTTTATCTCTGGGACGGCGAGAATCAGCCTGCGGTAGGCGGAAGCATTCCGATTGCGTGGAATGGCGCGACCTACGGCCGCATTCCCGTTCCGCAGGGGTATGCCGGATATGTCGGACTGAAGGTTGAGGACATGAAGCTTGACGGAACGGGTGATGCACTTAGCGGCTTCCTCGGGAATGTCACTGAAATGTTCCTCTACTACGAAACAACGGATGAACTCCCTAAAACGCTTTATATCGACAACATTGCGGTTTCTGAAAAGATTCCCGGTTGACGACGAAACGAACCGGAAAAATCCCCATTCTGACAATTGACAAAGCCCCCTGTGCAGCGTACAAACTGCACAGGGGGCTGACCTATTCGGTAAAACTGTAAAAAGCGAGACGGCCAGAGAAACAGAGCCTCTGATACCTGATTCAGAGGCTTTGTTTGTTTATTCCTTCGGCCGGGCGGTGATACGGTAATGCACCGTACCGGCAGCTGACTGCTCAATCACAATGGAGTAGGATACATCCAGCGTGCCGCCGGTTTCGGTCATATCCGAACGGATCTTGTGGGCACAGACCGTGATCATCAGGGCACCGAACCCCATATCATATAAGGAACGGTCCTCTACACCCTCGGTGAAAACCATTCTGGATTCCACCGTGCCGGTGCGCTGAAGCGTGATGACCGGCGGCTCAATACGGAAGGTCGTTACAGTGCCCTCCATGCCGGTCAGCTCGCTTTCCTCGTAGGAAAGAAGCAGAGCGCCGCCGTCCCGCTCCAGTTCGCCTTCGGTGACGAGCTGCGTAGTCTCCTCTTCTTCATCGCCGAAGCGCTGCGTTCCGGAAATGCTCAGAAGTACCCGCATATCAGTTCTCCTGCGCCAGCTCAATGAGCTGGTCGAGCAGCTCGGAATAGGGAATACCGCTGGCTTCAAAGAGCTTGGGATACATGGAAATGGAAGTGAAGCCGGGCAGCGTGTTGATCTCATTGAAAACGATCTCGTGATTCTCGTAGGTCACAAAGAAATCCACACGGGAAAGACCGCGGCAGCCCATGGCGGTAAAGACCTTCACGGCGGCGTCGCGCACCTTCTCGGCAGTCATTTCGTCAATACGGGCTGGAATATACAGACGCGCGCAGTCGGAGACATACTTTGCGTCGTAGTCATAAAACTCCGTGCCAGAATCAATTTCGCCGCAGACGGAGGCGGCAGGGCTGTCGTTGCCGAGCACGGCAACTTCGACCTCCTGCCCGTTGATGAATTCTTCGGCCAGCACCTTCTTGTCAAATTGCGCAGCGTTGCACAGCGCGGCGGCCAGCGCCTCACGGTTTTTTGCCTTGGCAACGCCAACGGAGGAGCCGGTACCTGCGGGCTTGACAAAAATGGGGTAGGGAAAAGCTGCTTCCAGACGGTCGAGCGCGGCGTCGATGTTGTTTTCAACTTCCTGCGCGGTGACAAGCTGCCAGGCGGCCTGACGAATGCCGGCCTTGTCTGCCACCAGCTTGGTCAGCGTTTTGTCCATGCAGGCGGCGGAAGCCGCGACGTGCGGCCCAACATAGGGAATGCCTGCAAGCTGCAAAAGCCCCTGAATGGATCCGTCCTCGCCGTTTTCGCCGTGCAGAACCGGAAACACTACGTCGATACGCTCACGCACGACGCAGTCGCCCTCAAAATTCAAAAGACCCTGACCGCGCACCGGAGAAAGCGCAGCGCGGCGGTTCTCAGGGCAGTTTTTCCATTCTCCGCTGGGGAGCTGGCTGTAGTCCTTGCCGCCATAGAGGATCCATTCGCCGGTTTTGGTGATGCCGACCGGGAAAATGTTGTATTTTTCCGTATCCAGATGGTTCAGCACCGACTCTGCCGACCGCAGGGATACCTCGTGCTCCGGAGATACGCCTCCGAAAAGAACGCAAACGCTCAGCTTTTTCATATTATTTCCTTTCCATTTTCCGTAGAATCCGAAATTCTCATAGTTTTTATATCATATGCGATTCCTGCGACAAAAACAAGTAGTATTTTCCACAAATTCTGCTTTTCCCGCTGGACAAATACGCACAGAACGCTATAATAGTATAAGCCATCGCAATCGAAGGGAAGGTGAAATGCGGATGACGATTGAAATGACCACAGGAGAATTCCGCCAGCTTCTGGATCTTGTGTACATCGGAAACTGGATTCTGAACTCCACCCGCGGCGACGACCGCATTTTGGAATATGACCGGATCGAGAGCAAACTCTTCGGCCTCTGCCGTGGAACACCGCTTGCTTCACTGGTTGAGAGCCGTCTTGGAGTGTCGCTGCCGTCGCGCGCCTTTGCCGAGGGCGGCATTCAGGATGCCATTGCCTACTATGAAGACGGCGTGTTTTTCGATATTCTCGCGGAGGAGCTGGCCAAGCGGGATATGGGCTATCCGGAGATCACGGGAGAGAACTATGAGGAGCTGACGCGCCGCATGGATCGTTATCTGGAAGAATTCAACGAAAACGGCGTGGAAAACGTCTCAATCGACGGCGTAGAACCGGAATAAAAGCGTGCTGCCAACAGGCAGCACGCTTTTATTGTAGCAAGAAAACCACCGGCAGTGCCGGTGGTTCCAAATAGCTTTAGCTA